>NZ_JBQFWR010000004.1:0-285366 GCF_056540425.1 Ruegeria sp. AN6 | reverse complement strand
ACCGTCTCTCCGATGCGTCTCAACCGTCTCTCCGGCCCGTCTCCGCCGTTCCCAGCGTCCCAGCAACCGCCTCAGCAGCGCCGGTGAAGGGCGTTCTATGCCTTACGCATTCAACGCGCAAGTGGAAAATTCAAGAAAGTCGTAAAAAACTTCTATTTTGCTTTTAATATAAATATATCAATTACTTACTAACCATTAATCTCACCGAAAACGGTTAAAAGCATCCTTCAAACCTATCAGGCATACCGCTCAGGTTTCAGTGCGTGTTGGTTCAAACCCTATATATAGTGAGTGCACTACGCCACCTCCACAAGACTGGACCGACTCGATAGGAAGCAGCGATTCATTTCCAATCCCGGAATCGCACCCAGCATCGGCGCCGCCGAGCGCATTGCCCTACGATCCTACAAGGCCTTGCGCATTGTCTATGGATAGGCTCAGGTCTCTCAGAAGTTCAACCGATACGCCTGTGACCGTGATATGACGACTGACACTAAGTTTCCCCTGCTACGAACCGTTGGATTAGACGGTCTATTGGTGACTTTTGCGCAAACAATGTCCGAGCCATCAAACCGCGCCGCTCTGGCATTTCGCGGCGCGGTCGAAGAACAACAGATCGACGGTGTGCTTGAGACGTCGGCCTCGCTGGCATCTGCATTTATACGGTTCAATCCCTCAAGCCTGTCGCATCACGACATCAAAGAGTTGCTGCGCGCGATGTTGGACAGCCGCGATTGGTATGCCACACCCTTGCCTGTGGGGCGACGATTCTGGAAAGTACCGACAGTCTACGGTACCGATCTTGCGCCACAGCTAGAAGACGCAGCGCTGGCGGCCGGATTGTCTCCCGCAGACGCCATCGATCGTCTCAGCCAATCGCGCGTGCGGGTACTAACCATCGGGTTCGCTCCGGGCCAACCTTATCTCGGGCCACTGGGTCCTGAATTCAACATTCCACGCCTGAAAGAGCTGACGCCAATGGTGCCCGAGGGGGCGTTGGTTTTGGCAATTTCGCAATTTGTTCTGTTCTCAGGGCCAACTCCAACCGGATGGCGCCATGTAGGGCAAACCGCTTTCCGTTGCTTTCGTCCGGACATGGAGCAGAGCTTTGCCCTCAACCCCGGTGATGAGATGCAGTTCATCTCTGTCTCGCGCGAGGAACTTGAGGATATCCAGAGAACCTGCACCGATGGTTCTGGCGGTGCAAGTTGCAAGGAGATCACGGCATGACGCTGATCGTCCATCGCATCGGTCCAGCTTGCACGGTTCAGGATCAAGGGCGTACTGGGTATCTGGATCAAGGCCTGTCACGTTCGGGTGCCGCAGATGTAATGGCGCTTTACGAAGGAGCCGCCTTACTGGGTAACGCCCCAAAGTGCGCAGCACTGGAAATGGCGGGGATGGGGGGCGAGTTCGAGGCAACCGTGCGAACCGCCATCGCGCTAACCGGCGCACCTATGCAGGCCAGCATCGATGGCAGCCCGGTTCTGTGGAATGCCTCGCACCAGATAGAGGTCGGACAGCGACTGGTAATCGGGTCGGTTCAGCAGGGCAGTTATGGGTATCTGCACTTGGGCGGCGGGGTCGAGACCGAAATGACACTGGGCTCTCGCGCCGCACATTTGACCGCCAGGATCGGGCGCGCTGTTCGGGCCGGCGATCGACTGCCCGCACCCGGAGCGGGTACGACGGGCCTGAAGTTGCGTGCCGACGATAGATTCTCGGGAGGCTTGCTGCGGGTCGTGGCCAGCTTTCAAACGGCGCTGTTCGATGAAGGTACACTTGCGCGGTTTACACGAACGACATTCCACCGTGGCGCCCGGGCCAACCGGATGGGCATGCAGCTAGATAGCGAAGGCGACGGCTTCGCTGCCAAAGGCCAGTTAGACATCCTGTCAGAAGTTATAACCCCCGGCGATATACAGATGACCGGTACCGGTGCACCCTTCATCTTACTTCCCGAATGCCAGACCACCGGAGGCTACCCGCGCATCGCAACCGTCCTACCCTGTGATCTGCCCCGCGCGGCACAGACCCCGGCGGGGGGCGAGGTTCGGTTCGAGTTTGTATCGATAGAACAAGCTGTGACACTACAAGCCGCTTTTGAGGCCGAACTGGCCCGCATACCGGGGCGCGTCGAACCCTTGGTCCGCGATCCACATGACATCCCGGACCTTCTGTCCTACCAATTGATCAGCGGAATGATCTCTGCCACCGAATAAGGAGTTTTCGCGATGCCGAGCGTCGATCTGAATGCAGATATGGGCGAGAGCTTTGGCCCCTGGAATATGGGGGATGATGAAAGCCTGCTGAAGATCATCACTTCGGCCAATATCGCCTGTGGCTTTCACGCCGGTGACCCGGATGTGATGGCCAAGACCATGACTCTGGCGGCCAAGAACGGTGTTGGCATAGGCGCGCATCCTGGTTTTCCCGATCTACAGGGGTTCGGGCGTCGAAACATGAAAGTACCTCATGACAGTTTGCGCAATCTTGTGCGTTATCAACTCGGATCGGCCATCGGTATGGCCAAAGCCGCAGGTACCGAAGTCCGACACCTAAAATTGCACGGCGCACTGGCCAATATGTGTTCGGTCGATATCGACATGGCGCGCGCCTGTTATCAGGGCGCGCTGGATGTGGACCCCAACATCATCATAATGGTGCTTGCGGTGACCAAGCAGGAAGCGGCTGTGCGCGAGCTAGGTTGCAAATGGGTGGGTGAGATCTTTGCGGATCGCGCCTACAACGACGACGGCACGCTAGTAGACCGGTCCTTGCCGGGGGCGGTCATCCATGATCCCGCGCTGGCAGGGCCGCGCATCCTGAACATGGTGAACGAAGGTGCGATCATCACCGAATCCGGCAAGCGGCTAGAGACTTCAATTGATACGATATGCCTGCATGGTGATGGCCCGACGGCGGTTCAGATCGCGCACTCCGTGCGCGAGAACCTGATCGCAGGCGGTGTCGAGGTCACAAAGTTCATCCGCTAGTCACAACAACGTAACTTTCGAACCCCTTCTCCAAACTGTTGCCCATGCAGGCCTTAGCGCCTAGCATGATTGGCAAGTGCATGATCTGACTACCACAAATCCAAGCAACGCGCCGCAAGGAGATGAGCCTATGTCTTTCGATCTGATGTCCTACCAGCCAAGGGGCGACAAGAAAAACTCGGACTTCTTCACCGAGTATCTGCCCAGGATTTACGAGCGTCGCATCAGCTCTGGCATCGCGGATCAGGTAGGCGCGATGCGCGCGATCGTCATTCAGGTTGAAACAGATGCGCTGTTCGACACGTTGGTCGAACTTTATGTAATGACCCCCTATCGCCATACTGCCAGCTATCTGGGCCAGACGCATAAGTTCGCAGTCATGCACTCACATGCCGATTACCCGGCGCTGATTCTGATGGCTCCGCTCAGTTCGGCGTTCGAAGATTTCATTCCCCGCATCAACAGAATGTACCCGCTGGCGCGCGGCACGCCCCAGACGCGTTATGTGGGTGAGATTTACGGCGCTACCGATTTGAAGAACCTGACGGGAACGCTGGAGGATCAGAATATTCGGTTCGAATATTCTGGGGATACGGAAAACCCATTTTACACGTTGGACGGATACCGGTTTACGACGCCGTCGGATTTCACGTGCAACCGCGTCGGCTATTCAACGCATGATTTCAACGACACCGACAGTCTGGGGCTTGGCGATCGCGTGATGCTGAGCGATGCGGAACAAGCGCGGCTGGATCAGGCCGCAGCCTTTGGCGCCGACAGCAAAATCTCTCCGCTGATGCTGGGGATCGATCACCTCGCCACGCGGGTTCTCGCCGGAGAGCGCGAGGACGCGATCCTCGAGTTTCTGACCATGATCCCCTATTACTTCTGGGGGGCGTACAACATCTTTGACATGAACTCGTCAACCAACGTGAACCGTAACGCCAATGTGGATGACGACAAGAAATCCCCCGCCAAGGTCTTCACCGCCAACAACACGCCATCCTTCGTAAATTCCTTCGCCAAACTGCCGATGCCGACCGAGGATTTCGTGCGCAACTTTGGACGCCGCCTGCACCACATAGCAGTCGAGATTCAGGATGGTGATCATGCCGCAGGTGAGAAAAATGTCGATTTCGTAGTGAATACGCTCAAAGACAAAGGTGTGCCATTTCTTGCCCATGTGGTGGGCGAGTGCAAAGACGATCCGAATCTTAAACAGATCTTCTCGAAGCATTCGAAACATACATTGCTGATCACCGAGTATATCGAGCGCTGCCATCACTATGATGGCTTCTTTACCAAAGACAATGTTGCTGCCCTGACCGCTGCCGCCGGGCAGGACGAACAGTACCAGCATGGTCACGTTTTCGACTGATCGGATGAAAAAAGGGCTGCGAGATCATCGCAGCCCAGACCCATCCAGGAGAGTATGTCGAGTCTTATGACGGCCCGATCATGAAACATGTGACGTTGCGCGCTTGCAACCGGCGGCATGCCAGATCGGCCTGTTCGCGGGTCATGCCCTGAAAGGTCGCATCAAACCCGCGCGCGCTCTGGTTCACCTTGCGCAACGTGCCTTCCAAAGTAGTCATTTCCGACAGCGCGGTTTTCAGCAAAACTTTCTCGGCCTCGTATCGCGTGGTGTATCGGCCAACATTGACGCCCCACAGATGCCCGCCGGACGTGGACAAGCGCGTGACAACCTCGGGCTCCGGCTCGGGTTGCTTGGCCGGTTCAACCGAGGCCAGAACCACATCGTCAGGCCGCGAAACCGGTCGTGTAGCGCTGTCCGCAGGTGCGATATCCGCTGCAGCAATGGCGGCGGCAATACCGTCTTGAATACGGGAACCATTTTTCTCGGCCGTTTCGGCAACTGCACCTGCTACTTGCACAGCAGCGGCTGCCGTCGGACGCAGGACCGGGCGCAAGCTTTTCTTCGGTGGACCAACCTGAGCGACCTGTACGGTGCCCAGCCCCGTGTTTCCGGCATACGCCGGGCGGGCAGGCTTGCGGATCGGCGCGCGCGAGGGGGCACGGCGGAAACCCATATCCAGAAGTTCAGCTACACGGGCGTTACGTGATGCGCCGGATTTGCCGCCGAAGACCGTGGCAATGATGCGTTCATCCTTGCGTTTGGCTGAAGCAACAAGGTTAAATCCGGCCGCGCGGGTATAGCCGGTCTTGATCCCATCGGCGCCCCTGTAGGCCGCCAGCAGGCGGCGGTTGGTGTTAGGAACGGTCTTGATCCCGGCATGAGTCGATTGGCGCGAGAACAGATTATAATACTGCGGATAATCATACAGCAGATGACGGCCCAGCGTGGTCATGTCGCGCGCGGTCGATAAGTGGCCCGACTCGGTCAGACCATGCGCGTTCTTGAAGGTCGTCCGGCTCATCCCCATCGCCTTGGCGGTACGGGTCATGCGACGGGCAAAGGCCGCCTCGGAACCGCTGAGCGCGATACCTATGGCGGTCGCAGCATCATTGGCCGATTTCACTGCTGCTGCCCGGATCAGATAACGAAACGCGATTCGCTGGCCGGTGCGCAATCCCAGCTTGGACGGCGGTTCAGCCGCCGCCTTCTTGGTGATCCTAACTTGAGTGTCCAATGTGATCTCACCATTCCGCACCGCCTCAAACGCGATGTAGAGGGTCATCATTTTGGTCAGCGATGCCGGATGGAGCCGCGTGTCGGCATTACGGGAATGCAGCACTTCCCCGGTGCGCGCGTCGATAACCATGGCTGCGTAGGGGGCCGCCACGCCTTGAAGTGGCGCAAAAGAAAGCAGCCACAGGAATGCTATAAGGAATAAGCCCATTCGGGCCGGAACTGTCCGCCGAATCTGCACGATCTTTGCCTCTGTCTGCCTCGCGCCGCCGGGTTTTCCCGGTCAGCAATTTTTATTTTGATATTGGTCAGGCTAACACAGGGACGGGCTTAAAGAAACTGAAAGCTGCGTGTTCGTTACACTCACTCCGACCTAGCACTGCACTACATGTGGTAGAAGTTGCGCGTCCAGACACCAAACCCGCGATTACGCCGAAATTCAGGCAAGCCAATCCATCGAATTTTTCGCAACTGATGTGAAACGGCAACAGGTCAGGAAATCCGGGCAACCAGAGCCGAGAGATCGCCCAGATCTCGCAACTCACAAAATCTGGGATTGCCGGCCGGAATTTCAGCCTTCTCAATTTCCCAGACCAGCCCATGGGGCACATACACGCCCCAGCATCCCGCTTCGATGGGCGCCACCACGTCAGACCGCATCGAGTTTCCGATCATCATCGAGGCCTCGGGACCATCCCCATGCTGCGCGAAAATCGTCGAATAAGTCGCTGCCGTTTTTTCGCTCACGATCTCGACGCCATCAAATAGCTCACCCAATCCGGATTGCGCCAGCTTACGCTCCTGATCGATCAGGTCGCCCTTGGTGATCAGCAAAACCCTGTGCGTCTCGGCCACCGTCTCGATGGCCTCGCGCGCATGGGGGAGCAGTTCGATGGGATGCGCCAGCATCTCCTGCCCCGCTTCAACAAGTTGGCGGATGACGCGCGCAGGGACGCGATCTTCGGTCACCTCGATCGCTGTCTCGATCATAGACAGGGTAAAACCCTTGATGCCATACCCATAGTGCTGGATGTTCCGCTTTTCAGCGCCAAGAAGACGTTCCATCAGGTGATCGCGCTCGGCGTGATCTGCCAGCAATTCGGCAAAATAGGTCTGCGTCAGTTGAAAAAACCGCTCGTTATGCCACAGCGTGTCATCCGCATCGAACGCGATTGTGGTCAATTTGTCCTGCATTGCGATTCCGACTCGTAGCTCTTTTCTCTGACCACAGTGACGTTATATAAGCCCTCAAACAAACCGAAGCTTGAATCGGGATTCTCTTACAGCAATGCGCGAACACCAGTGGATCATGTCGGACAAGGACGACCAGGACGACGACACGTCGGTCATGGTGCAAACGCGTCCCAAGACCAAGCGGCCTCCGCTGTATAAGGTGTTGCTGTTGAATGACGACTACACGCCGATGGAGTTTGTGGTGCATGTGCTGGAACGGTTCTTCGGCATGACCCATGCGCAGGCGTTCGAAATCATGCTGACCGTGCACAAGAAAGGCGTCGCCGTGGTTGGCGTGTTCAGCCATGAGATTGCCGAAACCAAGGTCGGGCAAGTGATGGATTTCGCGCGCAGGCATCAGCACCCGCTGCAATGCACCATGGAACGCGAAGAATAACGCGCGGCCATGTCTCCTCGCATTGAACTTGCCCTAAGCAGCGGGCTCCGCCTGTCACAACCTCTGACCGTGCTGGCCCCAACCCCCAACCACGATCTGTCGGACCTGCCGCACGAGACGCAGGTGGTACAACCCTTTAAACCCTTTCACGATCATTTTGCCGCGCAAGGTTTTGTGGCAACGCCCAACAGTGACGCGCCCAGCCAGGATGCTGTCGTCTTCCTGCCGCGTGCCAAAGCGCTGGCCCGGGCGTTGGTTCATCAGGCTTGCAGCCGCGCCAGCGGGATCATTGTGGTGGACGGGGCCAAAACCGATGGCGTCGACAGTTTGCTGAAAGACATCCGCAAGCGGGTCGCAATCAACGGGCCGATTTCGAAAGCGCATGGCAAGATTTTCTGGTTTCAGTCTGATGCGGACGCGTTTGCCGACTGGGCTGCGCCTGAAAACCAAATGGTCGACGGATTCCACTCCGCACCCGGTGTGTTTTCCGCTGACGGTATCGATCCTGCCTCAGCCCTGTTGCAGAGGTCTCTGCCAACCAAGCGCGGTACGCGCATTGCTGATCTGGGCGCAGGCTGGGGCTTTCTGTCCGCCGGGCTGATCGACGACACCTTGCACAGCCTGCATTTGGTTGAGGCGGATCACACCGCACTCACCTGTGCCCGCTCCAACGTCACCGACCCTCGTGCGCAGTTCCACTGGGCCGACGCAACCAATTGGACCGCACCCGAGCCACTGGACATGGTGGTCATGAACCCGCCGTTTCACACCTCGCGCAGTGCTGACCCGGCCCTTGGGCAGGGATTTATCGCAAACGCCGCACGAAACCTAACACGCAACGGGCAACTCTGGATGGTTGCCAATCGCCACCTGCCCTACGAAGCCACCCTGGCCGAGTTCTTCACGCGCGTTGAAGAAGTTGCAGGAGACAACCGATTCAAGGTATTTCATGCCTCTCGCCCTCGGGGCTGAGGCCCGCTAACCTGCGCCAGAACTCAGGAGGATTCGCATGTCCTTTTCAATCGCGGGCAAAACCGCAATCGTCACCGGCGGTGCCAATGGCATCGGGCTTGCCATCGGGCGGCATTTTGCGGATGCAGGTGCCAATGTCATGTTTGCCGACATGGATGAAAAACGCCTGTCCGAAGAGCTGGGTGAACAGGCGGATGACAGCAATATCCGTTATTTTGCGGGCGATCTGCGCGAAAAGCTGACCATCGCCAACCTACTCTCGGCAACGCTGGATGCTTTCGATCAAGTGGATATCCTGATCAATGGCGCACGGCAGGTCATCCCTTCTGACCCGCTCGACGCGGATGATGACTCGGTCCGTACATTGTTGAACCAGAACCTGATGCCTGCGCTGAGACTGAGCCAACTGGTCGCCAAGCGGTTCATCAAACAGGCTGATGGCGACACCGAGAACCCTGCAGGTTCGATCATTAACCTGTCCTCGATTGCTGCGCGTCGAACCCACCCGGACCTGATGGCCTACTCGGTCTCAACAGCCGCCCTGGATCAGATGACCCGTTCGCTTGCTGTAGCATTGGCGCCGAGCCGCATCCGCGTGAACTCAATTGCTCTGGGATCGGTAATGAGCGCCTCGTTGCAATCCACATTGAAGGAAAATCGCGACTTCCGCGATGATATCGAAAAACACACGCCCCTGGCACGAATTGCAGCGCCGAACGAACTGGCCGAAACAGCGCAGTTCCTTGCATCGGATGCCGCGGGTTTCATGACAGGGCAAATCCTGACCATTGACGGCGGCCGCACCCTGCTTGACCCGGTCGCGGCACCTGCTCATTGACATCGATGTTTGACACAGAAAAAAACACCGCCTCCGCATGGTTTCGCCAATTGCGCGATGAGATCATCATGGCGTTCGAAGCGCTTGAGGAAAGCCACGCCGCTGGCCCGTTCTCAGACGATCAACCGGGCCGTTTTGAGGTGAAAGAAACTACCCGCGAATCCTACGATGGCTCGGACGCTGGTGGCGGTTTGATGTCCGTTATGCGCGGCGGTCGTGTGTTCGAAAAAGTGGGCGTTAATGTTTCAACCGTTTACGGCACGCTAGGCGAACGCGCGCAGAATGCGATGGCTGCGCGCAAGGGCATTCCCGGAATGAAAGATGACCCGCGTTTCTGGGCGTCTGGCATCAGCCTGGTGGCACATATGCAGAATCCGCATGTGCCTGCGGTGCACATGAACACACGAATGTTTTGGACACCGTATGCCTGGTGGTTCGGTGGCGGGTCCGACCTGAACCCTTGCATCGAATATGACGAGGACACCTCTCATTTCCACGCCACTCAAAAGGCTCATTTGGATCCGCATGGTGCGTCGCATTATCCACGCCTCAAAGATTGGGCCGATGAATATTTCTACATCCCCCACCGCAAACGCGCACGAGGTGTTGGTGGGATATTCATGGATGACTATTGTACTGGCGACTGGCAGGCAGATTTCTCCCTGACCCAGGATATTGGCCGCGCATTCCTTCCAGCGTTCTTACCTCTGGTCGAGAAGCGTCGAATTCAGAGTTTCAATGACACGGACAAGACTAAGCAGCTTGTGCATCGTGGTCTCTATGCGGAATACAATCTGGTTTACGACCGTGGCACCAAGTTTGGTCTGGAAACCGGGCATGATCCCGATGCCGTTCTCATGAGCCTGCCGCCGCTGGCGAAATGGATCTGATGGTCAGAAACCAAAATCTATGAAATTGTCATAGCAATATCCCTGAGCCGACCCTGCCGTCATATTTGCTCCTACGGTTTTGACCGTGACGGAATATGTTGTGACATCTTCAGCCCCTTCAGGCAGTGACAGAGAAAACTGCACCGTACGGGCACCCCTCTCATAGGGTTTCGAGATATAGATGCGTTGAGTTGCCGATGTCCGCAGCGTCCGGATCGCAAAATCACCGATCCCGCACCAATAGGCCACTGGCGCTGATGTACCGATCGCAGCCACCTCGTAGGTGCCATCATTCAATGGCGTGACTGTTGTTCGAAATGCGGGCCGCACACCCACACCGAAGCCAACAGCTTGTGAAAGTGTGGGGGACACCAAAGCAGCCACCAGGCATGCAAGCTTCAGAATTCGCATATCCAATACCTCATTCGATAACTTCGATCGACGCCATCAAAGCGTGAATTCAATCAATAACATACCATGACAGCATTCTTGCTTCTGGTACAATGTCGAATTCGTGCGCCCTTGGTTGCCCACCATGAAAATCCTTTCATTGAATATGATCCGCGCTATGATCTAAGGAACCGTAGTTTCCAGAGTGACCCGTGCAGACGTCATTTCCAAAAGACTGGTTCGATATTTCTCCTGAAAAATACGCCGATTTCGGTGCAGTGTTTTATCTCGCGGCACTGACCAAAACACATCGGGATCGCAACTTAGGTCAGGCGCTTTATGCCTTTGAAACGCCCTTGCGTCTGGGGCAGTATCATATCTTTCGGCAAAACGGATTTCCGCGCGGGTTTGTGACTTTCGCCGGTCTAAGCCCTGAAGCCGAACATCGCTATGCGGTACAGGAACAGCCGTTGAAGGACGCCGATTTCACCAGCGGTACGTCTTTCTGGATCATCGACATGGTCGCTCCGTTTGGTCAGACCAACCAAATTGTCGAGATGCTAAAACGCGAAATCCCGCATCCCCGGGTGCGCACTAACCGGATGGACAGCGACCTGACCCGAAACCGAATCGTCGAATGGACCCGTGACCAGAACGCTGAGGTGCATATGCGCCTTTACAGAAAAAATGAATTTGCGCGAGTGCTAGAGCAGGAGGGATCATAAAATGGTCTCGATAGTCGGCGATACAACAGGTTCGGTGACAGATGATCCACCGAATGTGGCAACCGGTGATCTTGATATTACCAGTGGTGCCACCATCGTCTCGCAGGACTGGTCGATCCAGACGCCCCCCGATCACGGGACAGCCAGCATAGATCCAGCTACAGGCGAATGGACCTATACGGTCGACCCTACCTTTTTCGACAGTTTGGATAATGGCGAAATCGTCACCGATACGTTCACGGTTGAAGTCAACGCCGTCGTCAGCGTCTTCGGGTTTAATTTTAATGCAGCTCCGGAAACAACCGATATCACCATCACAATTGAAGGTGTGTGTTTTACTGCAGGCACGTTGATCGAGACCGAAGTCGGTTCGCAACCTATCGAAAACCTTCAGGTGAATGACGAAGTGTTGACCGCCGATCACGGCTTGCAGCCCATCCGCTGGATCGAAAGCAGCCGATTGGACGGTGGGCGATTACGTGCGAACCCTTCAATGCGACCGGTGCGGCTTACTGCAGGCAGTCTTGGGCCAGATATACCATCCCGTGACCTTCTGGTCTCTCAACAGCATCGAATTCTGATAAGTGGTCCCAAGGTCCAGATGCTATTTGGTGCGTCCGAAGTACTGGTCGCCGCAAAACACCTTTGCTCCTGGCCGGGCATCGATATCGAAACAAGCGACCAGCCTGTCGAGTATTTGCATATCCTTCTGGACAGGCACGAGATTCTAACCGCCGAAGGGGCGCCAGCTGAAAGCCTATTTCTGGGTGAGGAAACTCTTTACACGCTTTCGTCTGACGCATTGCAAGAACTCGTCGAGATTTTCCCCGACCGCGCGACAGACGAACACAACGGATTCGGAAATGCCGCGCGCCTTGTCCTGCGCGAGCATGAGGCGCGCGCACTTGCCTAATCCTTAGACGACCCGCCCACCAACATCCTGCGGGGCCAGCGCGACAGTCTTGATCACCGCATAGCAACTGCTGCCCTGCTGCAACCCCAAGGCCGCGACCGAGCGTCGGGTCACGCGGGCTAGAACAATCCCAGCAGGTGTGTTGACCGACACAATGGCACCCGGCCCTTCGCCTGATCGGATCGTTTCGACCTGCCCAGAAAGCACGTTCAGGGCTGACAGCCCTTCTGGTGGTATGTTCGACAAGATCACCTCTTGCGCCGGGATACGGATACGCAGGTCTTCGCCGATCCGGTGCGCAATGCGCGGCAGGAACAACCGCGCCCCGCCTGCGTCCAATTCAGATAAACCATCATCGTGATGAGCCGCCACGCGAACGCTTAGCACCGCACCCACGGCGCGCACACCGGCGGGGGCAACTGATGGGTCGGCCAGCACTTCGGACGCAGGGCCAAAGCGTACCACCTGCCCATCCTGAAGCGCCACGACCGATGTCGCCAACCGCGCAACCTCGGCCGCCGAATGTGTTACATAGAGGATTGGAACCGAGACCTCATCCCTTAACCGTTCAAAATAGGGCAGGATTTCCGCCTTCCTCGCATCGTCAAGCGCCGCCAAGGGCTCGTCTGCAAGAATCAGGCGCGGGCTGGCCAACAAGGCGCGGCCAATGGCAACACGCTGTTTCTCACCGCCCGACAGCATAGCCGGGCGCCGATCCAGCAGGTGGCCGATTCCCAACATCTCGATCACGCGATCCGGGTTTTCGCGCTGTACCCCGCGCGGGGCAAACCAACGACCATAGTTCAGATTCTGACGCACAGTCAGATGCGGGAACAAGCGGCCTTCCTGAAAGATGTATCCCAGTCGCCGCCGATGTGGCGGCAGCCAAACCCCGCAATCCGTATCGAATAAAACCCAATCACCCACAGCAACACGTCCCGATTGGGGGCGCAGCAACCCGGCTACGGCATTGACCACCGTGGTCTTCCCGGAACCCGAGCGCCCAAAAAGGACTGTTACACCCAGAGGCGCTTCAAAATCCAAATCGAGCGCAATACCCGGCAGATTATGTTGCATGCGAACAGACAGACTCATGACCCTGCCACCCGTTTGGCCACACGGCGGCCCACATATTCTGACAAGAGCAGCGCCCCCATGGCGATTATGATCGAGATGATCACCAATCGCGTCGCCGCCGCCTCACCCCCGGGCACCTGCAAAAACGCATAGACGGCGGAAGGCAGAGTCTGGGTCTGGCCCGGTATATTTGAAACAAAAGTGATCGTGGCCCCGAACTCTCCCATCGCTTTAGCAAAGGCCAGTATTGCGCCTGCGATAACCCCAGGCAGGATCATCGGCAGCGTCACCGTTCCAAAGACCATCAGACGCGACGCACCCAACGTAGCCCCGGCCTGCTCCAGTTTGGGATCCACCGCCTCAATCGACAAACGGATCGCGCGCACCATCAGTGGAAAGGCCATGATCCCAGCTGCAAGCGCCGCACCGGTCCAGCGGAATGCGAAAACGATACCAAGCTCGGCCAACGGCCCACCCAGCGGCCCCTGAATGCCGAATGTCAGCAGCAACAGATAGCCGGTTACGACCGGAGGTAGGATCAGCGGCAAATGCACCAGACCATTCAACACTTGCCGCCCCGGAAAGCGCCAACGCGCCAAGGCGTAGGCCACGAAGATTCCGAATGGCAGCGTTATTAGCGTCGCCCAGAGCGACACGCGCAACGACAGGTGCAACGCCTCGATCTCTGCTGGTCCCAACCACCCCATCTCGTCACCCGTTCGGCAGGGTGAAACCCTGCCTCAGAAACTCTGCCTGCGCGGTTTCTCCTTGCAGATAGGTCAGAAATGCCTGCGCATCTGGATTTGCGGTGCGGGTCAGGGCTGCGGGGTAGACAATTGTCGGATAATGCTCAGGCGGGATTGTTCCGATCACACCCACCCGATCCTCGGCAATTGCATCTGAACGATACACAATTCCCAGTGGTGCAGCACCCGTCGCCACCAGCGCCAGTGCTGCGCGAACATTATCTGTCTGTGCGATCTGGTCCTGTACTTCGTTCCACATGCCCAAACCCTGCAAGGCAGCCTTGCCATAGATACCTGCAGGAACGGCATCGACCAATGCCAACGCCAGATAACCCCCATCCAACTGGGAGAGCAGATCAAACCCAGCTCCAATTTCGGCGGCTTCCGAACTCGGCCCGCCAATCAGCACCAACCCGTTGCTTAGCAAGTCCACCCGTGAAACAGTATCGATCAAATCTTCGCTTTGCAGCACATCCATCCACTCTTCATTGGCCGATATGAACAGATCTGCAGGGGCACCAACCTGAATCTGCCGCGCCAATACCGATGAAGCGGCGTAAGACACCGTGACACTGTGCCCGGATTCTTCCTCGAACCCGGGTGCGATGGCATCCAGCGCGGTCTTGAGGCTGGCCGCAGCAAAGACCAGCACCCCCTCGGCCCGAACCGGAGCTGCGATCAGCGTGCATAACGCCACAGCCGCAATCAGACAGCGCATCTTGTGCCTCCGGTTCAAAGGGTTGCAGTCTCTTTGGGCATATCGGAGGCGACACGGGGCAGGCAAGGCCCTTTCCCGGCGCAAGGAAACATCTGGCTCTACTACGACACGCGTTTCTGTCGCAATTGGGATTGAACCCGGCAGGCATTCAGGCTGATGTGAGCCAAACCAAGACAGGAACCGTTGAACATGCTGCACCAGACCCCCGGACTGATTGAAGAAATCCGCTCACGCTTTGCCCATGTCGACGCCTGCCCGTTTCAGGGGCCACGCATTTTCTTTGAAAACGCAGGCGGTGCGCTGACCCTGAATACGGTGGTCGACACCTCGGCCAAATTCGCTGCGATCCCGGATAATCAGGGGCGGGACAACGTCGCCAGTCATGCGCTGGTCGATATCATCAACCGCGCGAAGGCAGATTTGTCTGTCTTCATGAACGCCTCAGAAGGTCAGTTCTTTGTCGGCGAAAGCGGGACTGAGCTGCTGTTCCGCATGATCCGCACGGCCTGCGTGAATGCACCGAAGGGGGGTAAGGTGATCGGCAGCTCCATCGAACACCCCGCAAGTCGCAGCGCCGCACGCAGATGGGCTGAAATCGCCGACCTTGACTATGTCAATGTGCCCCATGACGACGCAACAGGCCTTGTCACCGCCAAAGACTATGCTGCGCTGATGACCCCGGATGTGGCCGTCGCCACGATCCTGCACGCCTCGCCTGTAACGGGCATGGGGATGGATGTGGCTGCCATAGCGCGTGTCATCCGCGCTGTCGCACCCTATTGCTTCATAATCGTCGACGGCATTCAGCACGCAGCCCATGGCCAGATGGATATCGATAGCTACGACGTCGATGGCTATGCGATCTCGCCCTACAAAGTGTTCTCACGTCATGGTTATGGCATCGCCTGGATCTCGGACCGCTTAACTGCCCTTCCGCACGACCAGCTGATCGACGCCCCTGCAAACGGATGGGAATTTGGCACCAGAGACACCGGCTCCTACGCCGCGATGTCCGACGTGGTCGGCTATTTCGACTGGCTCGGCGGACAGGTCTCGGAGGAAACCGATCGCAGGGACCGCATCCGGGCCGCCGGCCATGCGATACACGCCTACGAAACACACCTGACCAATGCTATGATCAACGGTACAGGCAACCTGCCCGGTCTGAGCGATATGGACCACATCACGATCCTGGCTGGTGCCGATAATCCCGCGCGCGAGGGGCTGGTGTCGATCACTGTCGAGGATTTTCGGTCGGCGGATGTGGTGACCCGGCTGAACCAACAAGGCATCCGCACCCATACCCGAAAAGCGGACCACTACAGCGGCAATGTGCTGACACCTTTAGGCCTGAACGACTGTATCCGCATCTCGCTGTGCCACTACAACACCGAACATGAGGTCGCGCAGCTCTTGGCCGCTCTCAAGGACATGAAACCCTGATCTGCAGCGCGGTACAAATTTGCAGAAGAAATTGTGCCCTACCCTCTTGCGCCCGCGCACGGGCTTAGCTACATGAGCCCTCACGGGTGATTAGCTCAGTTGGTAGAGCGCTTCGTTTACACCGAAGATGTCGGGAGTTCGAGTCTCTCATCACCCACCATCAAACAGCCCTTGTTTTACTGGCGTCCTTTAAAATAAGAACATGACGCTGCCGTGTGGAGCACATCGCGGGAGTACATCGTGGGTCGTTTCGTAATGCCAAATCCAACTCTGATTAAGGGCTCGTATTACTGCCGAGTCGCCGTCCCTGCCGATCTCAAGGGCGAGGCCAGGGGAACGTAGGTGACAGCGACGATCAATGGACAGATCATAAATCGCAATGTCGGGAGCCGAGCTTTGCTGAGTTTGAATCGATCTTCCGTACCGCGAATATAGTGGACAAAAAATTCCTGAATATGAAAGATTCGTCAGATCTTCAACCACCGGATCGTATTACTCGACTGCATGGTTCGAGTTTGTTCTTTTCGCGTACATCAGTAGACTTACAACCGAAGCAAACAGGTGCATCGAACACGTTATTAACCTGTCTTTTAGCCTGATAAGTAAGGACTATGCGGGTTAGATCGCTAGATATTCCTCACGAAGGTTGGTGTCTTCAAGTACTTCTTTCGCTGTACCATCAAATACAATGGTTCCGGTATCTAGTATGATCGCACGGTCCGCTAACTCCAAAGCGCGCACGGCATTCTGCTCAACAATTATCGTTGTCATACCCTGTTGCTTAACGTGAGTAAGGGTCTTTTCGATTTCATCGACAATGACAGGAGCCAATCCCTCATACGGTTCATCCAAAAGTAAGACCTTGATGTCCCTCGCCAAGGCTCTGGCGATTGACAGCATTTGTTGTTCGCCTCCTGACAGCGTAATTCCTTCTTGTTTTCTGCGCTCTCCCAAACGCGGAAACAACTCGTAAAGCCGTTCCAGTGACCATCCGATTGGCGGCGCAATCTGAGCAAGCTGCAGGTTTTCTTCGACGGTCAGGCCAGGAATTATTCGCCTGTCTTCTGGTACCAGACCAAGACCAGTTGCCGCCGCCTCGTAGCTTGTCATTTTGTGTAGCGGCTTGTGGTCTAGCCAGATTTCGCCATGTCTTACTTCAGGCTCTCCAACTCTCGCAATCGAACGAAGTGTTGAGGTTTTTCCGGCACCGTTACGCCCAAGAAGAGCAAGGATCTCGCCTTCGTGCACGTTGAAGCTGACGCCTTGAACGATATAGCTTTCGCCGTAGTAGGAGTGCATATCCCAAACGGAGAGAAACGCAGGCGCAGTGCTGGCCATATTGGCATTTTTCGAAAAGTCAGGTTTCTCGTTCATAGGTTTTCCTTACGCAGCCTCGCCTAGATAGGCCTCGCGAACTTTGGGGTTTCCGCGGATGTTTTCCGGAGTATCTTCAACCAGGGGTGTTCCCTGCGCCAGAACGGTGATGCGTTCGGCAAGGCTGAATACGACGTGCATATCATGCTCAATGATTGCGATGGTGATGTCGCGCTCATCCTTAATTTGTTTCAGCAAGTCGATTGTGTTGTTTGTATCCGCCCTCGCCATACCCGCGGTAGGTTCGTCTAACAGCAGTAGCCGCGGATTCTGACTGAGGCACATGCCAATCTCGAGTCGGCGCTTATCGCCACGTGAAAGCGAGGCTGCATGCATTTCGCGCTTGTCAGCCATGTTCATCTCTTCCAGCATCGCTTCAGCCTGTTCAACAATCGCCTTTTCGTTGGCGATGGTCTCATACGCATGCATCCGGAACACTCCATCCCTCATAGCAAAAATAGGGATCAACATGTTCTCAATCACCGTCAGTTCACCAAAAATCTCTGGTGTCTGGAAAACACGACTAATGCCCATCTGATTGATCTGAAAAGGTTCGAGTCCCAAAACCGAGGCGTTGTCGAACAATACGGTTCCTGTGTCCGGCATAAGCTTGCCCACAAGACAATTCAGCAGGGTCGACTTGCCAGCACCATTGGGCCCGATGATCGCATGAACCGAGTTTTCTTCTACATTGAGGTTTACGTCCGTCAGCGCCTTGAGGCCGCCGAAGCGCTTGCTAACGTCTTTGACTCTTAGAATTGCCATGGCTCGCCCCTTATTCCGCCGGTTCTGTCTTGCCAGACGTTGCGTCATCGGTTTTTGGTTTCTTGCGTTTGATCCGGTTGAGCAAACGCTGACCACCTTCGACCAGCCCCCCCGGAAGGTAGATAACGACGAGCATGAAAAGAATGCCAAGCGTTAGATGCCAACCTTTTCCGATGAACGGATGGATCACGAAAACAACCGCGTTCTCCAACCCATCAGGCAGGAAAGCAAACCAACTGTGCAACACATTGTCGTTGATCTTAGAGAAGATATTTTCGAAATATTTGATGAAGCCTGCGCCCAGAACCGGGCCTATCAATGTGCCGGTACCGCCTAGGATCGTCATCAGAACGACCTCACCCGAAGCGGTCCACTGCATACGCTCAGCGCCCGCCAGCGGGTCCATTGCGGCCATCAAGCCACCAGCCAGACCGGCATACATGCCAGAGATAACAAACGCTGCCAACGTGTACGGCTTCGAGTTAAGGCCGGTGTAATTCATCCGTTGCTGGTTCGATTTGACAGCCCGTAGCATCATGCCGAAAGGCGAGCGAAAGATGCGGATAGATAAGTAGAACACCACCATCATAACTATCGCACAAAGATAATATCCCGCGTTAAAATCAAAGCTCCACGCTCCGACGTCCATTGTATAGGTTGCGCGCATCGGCAGCCCGAACAGATGTGGCAGGTCCGGTGAGTTGGTACCCTGCAGGATTTGCGGATCGTCTGCGTAAACCTGCAGACCGGTTTCCCCGTTGGTTAGATTGAACTTGGGGTTCGACAAGACGGAGTAGGCTAATGCAAAACTCATCTGCGCAAAGGCCAGAGTCAGGATCGAAAAGTAGATGCCGGACCGGCGCAGACTGACATACCCAATCAGCAGCGAGAATACCCCGGCGACCACAACGCTGAGCGCGATAGCCGGAATGATGTTGTAACTCAGCAATTTGAACATCCACACGGCTGAGTACGATCCGACACCCAAAAAAGCCGCGTGACCGAATGACAGGTATCCGGTTAGGCCGAACAGGATGTTGAACCCAATGGCAAAGATGCCAAAGATAACAAAGCGCTGCATCAGGTCCGGATAACCCGCGTTGAACTGCGCCATGGCGCTGCCTTCTGGGAACGGGTTCAGGATGAACGGGGCCAGAAGGGTGAGAAGGCCGACGATGATTAGAAGGCTGGTGTCTTTTTTGTTCAGTCCAAACATCGATTATTCCTCCATCACGCCTTTGCGTCCCATCAACCCGCGCGGGCGCGTCAGAAGCACAATGATGGCAACAAGGTAGATGATGATTTGATTGATCCCGGGAATTGTCGTGGTGGCCCAGGTCGTCGAGGCAAAACTTTCCAGGATGCCCAGCAGAAAGCCAGCCAGCACGGCTCCGGGCAGCGAGCCCATGCCGCCAACAACAACGACGACGAAGCTAAGGACCAGAAAGTCCATCCCCATGTGATAATTTGGCGGGTTTAGCGGCCCGTACATTACACCGGCCAAACCGGCCACTGAGGCAGCGATACCGAACATGATCGTAAAGCGCCGGTCGATATTGATACCCAGCAAGCCTACGGTTTCACGATCCGCCATTCCGGCGCGTACGACCATGCCGAACGTGGTGAATTGCAGGAATGAGAAAACGGCGCCGATAATGGCGACGGCAAATCCAAAGTAAACCAAACGCCAGATTGGATAGATTATTGCGTTGGGGTCAAATCCAATCATTGTGCCAAGGTCGATAGAACCGCTCAGCGCGTCAGGCGCTGGAGTTTGGATTGGGTTGGCGCCGAAGAAATACTTCACGATTTCCTGCAACACGATCGCCAGACCAAAGGTGACGAGGATCTGGTCGGCGTGAGGGCGCTTGTAGAAGTGCTTAATCAAACCGCGTTCCATCACATAGCCCACTGCTAACATGATCGGGATCGCAAACAGGATAGCCAAAGGAACAGACCAATCGATGATCGTCGCACCGGTCTCTGGGCCGAACCAAGCCTCGACATAAGGTGTTTCAACCTTCAGTGGGTTGCCCAGAAAGTCGGTTTGGCTTTCGTCGATGGTGGCAAAGCTCAGATTCATGAGCTTTTGCAGAGTAACGGCACAGAACGCACCGATCATGAACAGTGCGCCGTGTGCGAAGTTCACAACACCCAGCGTTCCAAAAATGAGCGTCAGCCCCAGCGCAATCAACGCATAGGCCGACCCTTTGTCCAGACCGTTCAAAATTTGCAATAGGATGGCGTCCATTGGCCCCACCTCAGGGTTGGTCAGTGTGAATTAAGTGGCGTAACAGGATCAACCCTGTTGCAGATGTCTGGCCGCCTGTTCGGCAGCCAGACTTAGACACGAGGACTTACGCGCCCGGGTTACATTTACCCAGTGAACCACCGGCGAACATCGGATGCTCGGGGTCGTATTCGACCTGCGCACGTGGCGTGATCTCGACGATTTCCAGAGTGTCATAGGCGTTGGTCGGATTCTCGTTGCCACGAACGACCAACACGTCTTTGAAGCACTGGTGGTCCGCGCCACGGTACCAAGTCGGACCGTTGCCCAAACCGTCGAACTCGAAGTCCTCCAGAGCCTCAGCAACGCCACACGGATTGAATGTGCCAGCACGCTCACAGGCATCAGCATAAAGCAGAACTTGTGCATAGCAGGTCTGTGCAGAGTTGGACGGCGGTTTGCCGTACTTTTCACCAAAGGACTTCACGAATGCTTTGGTGCCCTCATCTTGCAGCTGCCAGTTCCAGTTCATGGAACCCAGCACGCCCTTGATGTTCTCGCCCGCACCAGCGGCCATCAGTTCCGAATACAGCGGAACGACGATCTTGAAATCCTTGCCGTTGGCAACTTTGTCGAGCAAGCCGAACTGAATTGCGTTGGTGAGCGAGTTCACCATGTTGCCGCCGTAGTGGTTCAGAACCAGAACATCAGCACCCGAGTTCAATACCGGGGTGATATAGGACGAGAAGTCCGTCGAAGCGAGTGGTGTTTTGACGGTGTTGACCGTTTCCCATCCCAAGGCTTCGGTAGACGCGACGATCGATTCTTCCTGTGTCCAGCCCCAGTTGTAGTCGGCCGTCAGGTGATAAGCACGGCGTTCCTTGCCCATCTCGGCAGCCAGCACCGGCGCAAGTGCAGCGCCCGACATATACGCGTTAAAGAAATGACGGAAACCATTGGCTTTTTTATCCTTGCCAGTCGTGTCGTTGGCATGAGTCAGGCCAGCCATAAAGATCACACCTGCTTCTTGGCAAAGGCCTTGAACCGCAACCGCCACGCCCGAGGACGATCCGCCGTTGATCATGATCGCGCCGTCTTTTTCGATCATCGACTTTGCAGATGCACGTGCAGCGTCTGATTTGGTCTGCGTGTCGCCTGTGACGAACTCGACCTTTTTGCCAAGGATACCGTTGCCTTTCAGCGCCTTCGAGGTGAAGGTATTCAAGCAACCCCCATCTCCCTCACCATTGAGATGTTCGACGGCCAACTGTTGCGCCAGTAGCTCGTCATTACCCTCTTCAGCATACGGTCCAGTCTGGGGAACGTTGAAGCCCAGGGTTACGGACCCTCCGGTAGGTTCGTTGGTATAAGCAGCAGCCGACGAAGCCGTGAAGATCGTAGGCAGGGCCAGACCGGTACCTGCTACGGCACCAGACTTCAACACGCCACGGCGTGTGATCGGTTTATTGGTCATTAATTCCTCCCATTTCTCTTTCTTCCGTCGTCTGGCTCCTCTTCCAGCAGACGAAAGCGCACTTATGTGCAAGTCAATAATGGAAAGGCGAATGAAAACTTCACAACAAATTACTGGATTTAAAACAAAATTTTGTAAATTTGTTCACTAAACGCGAAAGTATCTTGTAAATACACTGCAGCTAGATAGTGCTAACTTGTTATATTCAAAATAATTAGATGCAAACTTTTTTTCCTCATTTTTCTGTCGTGAGTGGTGTCGTACGCTTTAGTGAGCTCGAGCCGGGGCAAAGTCGCAAGCGCAAGGCAATTTCTTAATTCCCAATTTGATACTAGGCGCTCGCTGACACGAGTTGTCCGCGGTCAACAGAGCCGGTTTTGCCATTTTTCTGCTCTGGGCTCGAGGTTGTCATTAGCTGCGGATCGTTTGAACGTCGGCTTTTGGACCGGACGAAAATTTGCAGCACGTTTTTTTGAGACGGTATCTAGCCCGCACTGGGTGGCCAGTTGCCCCCGTAACCCCCCACGGCACGTAGCGACCGCTGCAACACCGCTGCACATGAGCGGCAATTCCACCGTTATGCGCATCACCGGTTAGATTGGAGTCCATTTAAGAAACTGAGGCCTGTCACTAGAGGTGAAGCTCAAAAGCTGCTGCAGTACATCGCTCGCAATAATGGCCTCAAATATCAGTTCGAGATGTACGTCACAGTAAGACTGCTTTGGGTTACTGGATGCAGACTCAATGAAATCTGCTCGAGGTATTTGAAGGACATTGAGGACAGGGGAGACCACATCAAAATCAGCATCCCTCAAAGCAAGACAGAAGCCGGAATAAGGGATGTAATGATCGTTGGCGCTGAGGATTGTCAGCTACTCCGGGAAGCTACCAAAAGGGCAACGATAGTAGAGCCAAGTTGTCCAGAGAATATCGGTAGTTGTTTCCTCGTATTGCTTTGGGTGGCTACGATAGACACCCCAGTCATTACCTCGGGAAGGCGCTGGAGAAAGCCCGGAAGAACCTTGATGGCGATAATTCCAATTGGGATATGCATTCGTTTAGGAGAACGGCTGTGTCCGCCCTAGTTAATGCTGGGGTTTCCCGAGAAGCTAGGAATCTAATCGTGGGTCACTCCAACAAAGACGACATCGGCATAAGCGTTTATGCGAAGAGAGCAGAGCTAAACGGGATCATCAGTAGTACATTCGAAGTCTTACACAATGAACTTGGAGGGAGTCTCGCGGGAATAGCTCCTTTGGATTAATCCAAGGCAAGGGGCCGTCGACTTTAACATCAAGAGATAGAAACTCTGAAGGGCGTACATTGACTGCCACTGTCGGATTTAGGGTCATGACCTTTAAGTGAAGTGAAGCGGTCATTCCCAGTGCTAAATATGAGCGAACCCTGTGCGGACGAAGCTGCCATTTTCGGGCCGTTCAATTTTGTAGGTACGGTAGATGCAATTGGCGATAGTTCTGCCCAACGGAAGTCTTGACGAGTATATTTTCACCACCCATTGAGCTTGCATCGTAACTTTTGCGGTTTCTTACCAGATTGTTCTTCTAGGAACAGGACGCCTACGGTAAGAATGGAATCCGCGACCCAAAACGTGCAGAGGTAACTTTGTGATCAAGGGTATTCCGAAGCGAACCTTCATCGGCGGCTTGTTTGGTTTGGCGGCGACAATCAGCGCTGGTGTTGTTTGGTTCATAATGTATGGACCGGGGTCTTGGACTAACAACATATCCAATCGCGACCTCTTTGACACAACGGCAGATGCTGGCCTGCCCAGAGAAGTGAACAGCCAATCCGCTAAACTCCTCTCGGCCTTCCACGGGCTTGACGCACTACCACGCGTCTCAAATGTGATTTGCAGGAGGTCTGAGGGCAACACCGGAATGCCCGTGATCTTTTCTACCGAGATAGACATCGCGACTATGCAGGCCGGAGATTTTAAAGTCACTACTCGGTCAGGCGCGTCGGGGAAAATGCACTGCGCGTCCGTGCTGCCAGCCACAGACACTGGTGAGTTGCGAACGGTTCTTTTAATAGGGCAATTGGGACCCGCCGAAACCGACCCACCGGTTAGGGTTGACGTTGTCGGGCATTTGCATTCGATCGACGGCATGCTTGATTTTCAGGGAGTGAGTGCGTCGGTGATACCCCTCGAAGACGGACCATCGATTGTTTTGGCCGAAGTCGTGGAGGACTGGACATTAGTCGGCACTTTGGGCCCGCGTCGCGTCAGGGGCAGCCTCTGCCCGACGGAAGGCGTCGTTCAGGCGGTCCGTGTAACGTGGGAAGGGGGTGTGACGCTTAAGGATGGCAGCGAACCAGGTGAAGCAGAACGCGATCTATACACTATCACCGTCGAGGCACCCGATGGGACCCGTCGTGAAGTGAAGCCGCTCGCGCTAGCGAACCTGGGTGACGGGGACAACAATCATATGCTGTGCATGGACACGACAGATCGGCCCATCTCAGTATCCTTTCCAGAAGGCATTTTGACGGACCCGAATGATGATTTGAACCCAGCTACAAAGATTAACGTAACTCCGTTTCGGTAAACGTCCTGGCATGACCACTCCGCAGTCTTAGGGTATATGGATACATAGTCTCGTGCTGGTGCGTTGTAAGGTACAACAGGTTTGAGCGTTGGAAGCGGAACAGAAGGTCCGCTTTGGGCTCGGTGCGGACACTCAGCAAAATTCAGCGAACGACTGGTACGCGGACAAAGCTGCCCTGAGAAATGACGCAACTCATCTCCCGCGGTGAATGTAGGTAACACGCTTTAGGTTGGATCGGGGTAGATGTCTGCCGTTCGGCTATCAGCCCACGATCTCGTAACCCATCTAGGCCTCTATGCTTGGATCGGATCACCTGGCAACCCTATATCCTCTCTGATGGGGTCAGGCAGATGAAGGTTTTGTGCAAGGATATCCGCTTTTTCTGACAGCGTTTCCGCGCGTTCTGCAGCAGCCTCCGCTTTGGAGTGCATTCGCGACTTTCTGAGTATCCACGCCTTCACCAACCAGAAGTGTCGACAGTAGGGACGCATTTCATTCGCGTCCGAAATTGCTTCAAGCGCGAGTTGCTGATCACCTGCCATCATGTGTGCAATCGAAAGGGGATAAAGCCGGTATGGCAGAAACGGATCTTCGGTGGAACGATCCACAGCCTCGACCAAACTCTTCCGAGCAGCTTCCCAGTTGCCGGCAATAATTTCGGTATAACCGCTCGCCTCCATGCCCAAAACATAGCTGGGATTCAGCCGGAAAATTCTATCGATGTCCTTCCTTGCACCATTGAGATCACCCGCGAGGCGCGCGCGCACCTGGGCCCGCGTGTACCAGCAATAGTCGGAACGCGGCGCAGTCTGAACGGCTTTATTCGCAGACTCGATGATCCGCGTGCGTAAATCAGGATCAGCCTCGCGATAGCATGCCTCCAAGGGGTACAGTTTGGCTTCGCACCACATCGCAAGCCCGGAGCCATTCTCGGGATCAAGTCGAAGCGCTCGCTCCAGCAACTTACCCGCATGATTATAGTCCTCGACGGTGGCACGGTAAAACAGCATTGCCGCTCGGGATCTCAACTCACTTGGGCTCAATTGATCGTCTGGAATATCATTAAGTCGGTCACCGTCAAACGCATTGATCTGCAGACGTAAATCGTCTGACAGCTGTTCTGCAGCCCGGTCGCTTAATTCAAACAAATCCTCTGAATCTCCGTTTAAGAAGCGCGACCAGGTTACCTGTCCATCTCCCAACCGGGTAAGGCTGGCCGAGATCCTTGCTTCGGTTTCTCGGCAACGCAATCGGCATCTCAGGCTATACGTTGCATTAGTCTCAGACATTGAATCTGTTGCGATTACACGCACACCAGTGCGGCGCGAAAGACTGTAAACCAGTTGCTCCTGCAGATCAGCGCAAACCTCGAGCGTTTCTCTTGTTTCGGGGGCACTTGTGACCGGCTCCACTGCAATAGAAGGCAATTCGGTGTGTTCTTTCTCTCGCTGCGTTGCGGGCCGCCATTGAAACCCATTCACCGGATTAGCAAGATTCTTTAAATCGTACGTACCCGCATCGCTGAAACCCGCTGAAAGCTTTTCGTCCAACTGCCGCTTGAGGTCTTCGGAGATCATCACACCACCGGGTGGCGCCTCAGTCTGCAGGCGCGCAGTGATGTTGATGCCGGTACCATAAATGTCGGTCTCGTCTTGAATGATCTCCCCGAGATGCGCGGCCATCCTCAGCCTGATTTTTTCATGGTCGACCAACGCAATTTGCACAAATTGAGCGGTTTCGATTGCCGCTGATATCGACGGAAAGGCAATTATCCATCCATCGCCCATACGCTTCAGTATCTCGCCGCCTCTTCGGACGGCCTCAGGTTCTAGAAGTTTATCACGAAGTTCGCGGACCAACTCGATTGCGAGCGACTGATCCGCCTCCATTGCGGACGTATAGCCGACCAGGTCAGCCATCAAGATCACGGCAAGGCGAGCTCTCATAAAACGACGTTAAGACAACGTTAAGGCATTGTCATCTTTTGAAAGCGGGCGATGCGACCTCGGGGCATCAACAAAGCTATGCAGTGAATGGCGGCATTGTACCAAACTGGCCCTTGGCGCAGATCGCGGCGAAGGTGCCAGGAGAGCCCCAAAGGCGACTTTCACAGCGATGACCACGTCTCACAAACAGTCTATCTAACTGCCGGATTCGGTGAATAATGCCCAATCTGCTATTCTCGGTTCAAACAAAGGGGAGAAACTAGATGGCGAACGCGTTTTCATATGCTTGTCGGGATTGTGAAGGGATGGCGGCCTGTCCCGCAAGCGTGGTCGCCGAGACCAAGGATGAAGTTTGGAAACTTATGGAACTTCATGCGCAAGTTGCTCATGACGAAAATCCTGCTGATTGGGACGGTGAAACACGGGCCTATCTGGCGACCTTGATTAAACCCGTGAACGTCTGAAACGTGCTCTGGCAAAGACGACTGGAGGTCGACATGGCGCGCACATTTGCTCAAATGGTAGAAGAGGAAATTTCGGCTGCTGAAGGCATCTCCGCTGCCGAAGCACTCGCAACATTGGAGAATGACCCAAAAGTACTCTTGGTCGATGTAAGGGACACCGCGGAAATGGACGCCACCGGTGTGACCCCAAATGTCGTAGCTGCGCCCGGCCGCGCTCCAAGCTATCGTGGCGCTGCCGCAGCAAACGTCCTGACCTAAATGGGGTTCCAACATGTTCGCTTCGTCGATGGGGGCATGGCAGCTTTGATCAATGCTAGGGCCACCACTCAACGACTTTGATGGTGCTATCTCGTCTTATCAGCCCGTCATTTGAAAGGGCTTGGTTACCGCTCCGAGCCCTTACGGACGCGCAAAATAAATGGTGCTACGATGCGCCCGATTTAGGCAGGCAAGTATCCAGGCATCGCCGTTGTTGGAGGATGCAGGCATGATCATGCGGATTTTCAGGTGCTTGTGAGACCAGGTAAGGAGAAAGAGTTCAGTAAATTCTTTCACGAAACTGCCATTCCATTGATGAAACGGACAAAGGGCGTCGTCCAAGTTTTGCCGGGCGCCGCAAGATCAGGTTCCCCGAGAGAGTTCAGCTTTGTGATGATTTGGGACAGTCTGGAGTCTCTAAAGGCGTTTGTAGGGGAGGACTATGAAAGCCCCACATCGATCTGGCAGAAGCTGAACTGGTCGAAGCTCGATCAATCAAACACTACGACCTGGTGGAGTTATAAAGCCGACCACCTGCAATAGGCCTCGTGCCCTGGCGGATTCTGCTGTGCGCGTGGGTCAGCACTTTCTGAACGACCAACCAGATAGAGCCTGTCATAGATATGGCGTCCTTTGGGGGCGCACTGTGAGTTCCGTGACGCAGGCGTTGTTGGGCAGCATTACAGCAGTCGAGATTAGCGTTGAAATTTCTTCAAGCTGAATCATTTTGGAGCGGTCTTTGCCTGCGTCGGACACGTCTGGAGTGTTGACAAACCCCGGGTGCACAAGGGTGACCCGAACACCGTCTTCGTGGACATCTTCGAACAGAGCCTTGGCGAAACCAGCCTGCGCATGCCGCAGGGCACAATGAATGGCGTGATTTTTCCAGCCCAGCCAGGATGTAGGCCCGCAGATATAGACAAATGCCCCCTCTGTTTCACGGATCGCAGGCAAGACATGCGCGGTCAGTCTGATGGTTGCCCGCAGCACTTGGTCGATGGATGTGTCCCAATCTGAAAAGCGGTCAATCGAAACAGCGCCGTAGGTGAACTTGGCGGCGCAGTGAACCATCGCGTCCAACCGCTCGCTTTGCAGCGCCCAGTCTGCGAGAGCGGCCACAGAAGTCATGTCGCCCATTTCTGCGGCAAACCATTCGCCCGCGCCACCTGCGGCCTCAACCATGGCAATTGTTTCTTGCAGCGCGTCCTCGCGGCGTCCATGCGCGAGTATGTTCCACCCTTTCGAAGCCAGGTCGATGGCCGTTGCCCGGCCTATTCCACTTGAGGCACCCGTAATCAGAGCTGTTTCAGCCATGAGCATTCCCCGATTTGCTTATGGAAGATTACCACAAACCGCCACCCCACTTAAGAAAGGCCAAACCTGACCTGTTAGTCAAAGCAGCTAAACTGGAAGGCGCGCGTGGATTTCAATTGGGGCAATCAAACCACGTTCGATATTCCTGACCATATGTTGAACCTTAAGCGCGGTGTCATCGCCCATTATAAGATGAAGACCCAAAGGTGGAGGGCCATCTGAACGGCTTTGCGCAGCTGCTAGATCTGCAAAGAACTGTTTGGCGAATGCAGTGCGGTCGATCCGGTCACTCACCTCGAAACCGACAGATTTCAAAGCAGCTTCATATGTCTCCGGAGAAGTCAGCGCGCTTTGATCTGCAGATGACGCCCAGGGTGCGGGATAGTCCATTTGCCCCTCTCCGACTTGCATCACATCGTAAATCGCAAAAATTCCGCCTGGCCTGAGCACTCGCTTCGCCTCACGGGCGATACCGACTTTGTCCGCGATGTTCATGCCGACGTGGATCATGTAAGCGGCATCCATGGAGTCAGTGTCCAGCGGCAATTCCAACACGCTGCCTTCGATGAGTTGAACTCGGTCTGACAAGCCCGTCCATTCTGTAAGAGCGCGACCGGTTTCCACAAACTCGTCGGTTAAATCGACACCGGTCACATACGCCCCGGTGGCCGCCGCCACATAGCGTGCCGGACCCCCGAGCCCACAGCCAAAATCGACAACTCGGCTTTCAGGTGAAAGGCCGAGAGCTTTCACAAAAGGTTCTGTCGCGAGACGCCCGCCAATGTGAAACTCGTCAACCGGCGCCAAAGCGTCGTGGGAAATTGGCGGGGTCAGGTCCAGTGCTGCGCAACCATCGGAAATCCGTTTGAGCAAGTGACCGGCATGGTAATGGTGCGCGACTTCGTTGGGATTGGTCATATTGAAGCTTCCCTAATCGATGCCGTCAGGATACACAGGGTGAGCCAGAATGTCAGCTTCGTCCGCTCTTCGGACCTGCGTCTGTCTTCCATCTTCGCCCGTGTAGCGAATGTCTCCTTTGACGGGCCGCATCGCGGCGACGGTGATCAAGGTCGAACGGCTGCATTGGGCCGTTGTCACACATCCCGACAAACTGACTTATCGGCAGCTTTGTCCACGTAGAAGTCGTTCACGCCTAGTGCAGCGAACGACTGCCCTGAGCCCAAAGTACAAATTGCTGCGAACTGCCCAAATGGCAGAAACGCGCAGAAAGCGGACTTTGCGAAGTTTGACAATATCTAGTCTCCAATCACTGAGCCACATATGAAAATCATCGGGCGAAAAGCAAAGCCACAAGCGCAACTACACCCGGTGTAGATGCGCTTGCCAGGTTGCATGAATGGTCATAGCGCATGGATATCGAACGGATCGGAGAAACCCTTGATCATTGTTCTACCAAATGTCTCCAACACATTTGCCCCTTCCAACAGTTCGAAGGTTTCTTGATCAATCAATATACGGCTTCCGGTTTTCTGAGTTTCTGCCTCGAGGCGAGCAGCAAGGTTTACGGTCGATCCTATGCAAGTATACGTCGCTCGATTGTCCGTACCGGCATAGCCGGCGACGACTTCGCCAGTCGCTATTCCGATGCCGATTTTCAGGTCACTTTTCGCTTCTGAGCGCCTTTCAAGATTTAACATCTCGATCATGTTGTGCATTTCATGCCCTGCCGCCACTGCACTTTGCGCGGTATTGGGCAGTGGTTGCGGAACTCCAAAAAGAGCCATCAAACCGTCACCCAGCATCAGGCTGACAATTCCGCCATTGCTGGTAACAGCCTCGAACATCAACGTGTAGAACGTATTGAGCAGGTCAATTGTTTCCTCAGGGGCGAGATTTTCAGACAAGGTCGTGAAACCGCGAATGTCACAGAAGAGAACCGAAGCATTGGCACGCTTGCCACCTATCGCAAAGCCAGACTCTTGCAGGTCTTGTGCAACCTCCGTTGTTGCAAAGCGCTCTAGCAGACGTTTCTGCTCGTCCCTGAGTCTTTTCTTTTCAAGACCGCTGGCGACGCGCGCACCGAGAAGTGTCTTATTGACCGGTTTTGGCAGGTAGTCTTCCGCACCCAATTCGATACAGCGCACGACATTGTCGAGCCCCTCAACAGATGACGTCACGATCACCGGCAGATCACGCAGGTCGGTGTCTGATTTGACGGCTTCGAGAACCTGAAAGCCGTCCATTTCAGGCATTTCGATATCCAGCAAAAGTAAATCAAACGGCTGGTTAGACAACATCTCCATTGCGACCCGGCCGTTTTCCGCGACGGATGCCTGGTGACCCAAAAGCTCTACGCTGCGCGACAAAAGCAAGCGGTTCACCTTGTTGTCATCAACGATGAGCAAATGACCCGGGGCGTCAGACATCAATCAGACTCCGTAAAGCAACTGCAGCAATGGTAAGGTCGGTTTCCAGCGCCGTCGCGTCTGTAAGGTCCCCGGCTTCAGGCAGCTCTCCGAGCTCGATTTTCCTGGCCCGTTCGGCGAGAGCAATCGCCCCAAAGGTATTGGCATTCGACTTAATGGAGTGCGCAGCACGGCGGTATCGGTCGGCATCAGCCGCGCCCGCAGCCGCTTTCAATTCGTCAATCATGCCAGGCGCTTCGTCGAGAAAGGTGTTCACAAGCTCGGCTGCAAAATCTTCGCCTGTAGCGTCTTTAAGCTCCATGAAGATTTCATGATCAATCGGGCTGTCTGTCATGGATTACCTTCTTATTCTGGGGGAATTTAACAGGGCTTCAATTAGGACCGATACGCGGATCGGTTTAGTGATGTAGTCGTCCATCCCTGCTTTCAGGCACATCTCACGGTCGCCCTGCATGGCGTTCGCGGTCATCGCGACTATGCGAGGACGACTGCCATCCGGATGCGCTTTATTGATACGACGAGATGCTTCAAGCCCGTCCATCTCGGGCATTTGCACATCCATGAAAACGACATCATATGTTTGCCGGTTGACGCTTTCGACCGCTTCAACACCATTGCTGGCCAAATCAGCGCGATAGCCCATCTGTTCCAGCAGTCGCAGCGCAAGTTTCTGGTTCACCAAATTATCCTCAGCCAGCAAAATCCGCAGTGGATGTCGTGTGGCCATATCCGGATCTGTTTGTGGTTTGCCCTGAGGTTTGGACGGCTCTACGCGCACCTTTTCAGTCGCGAACAATGTGACCAGGGTATCGAACAGGTGGGATTGGCGCAGAGGTTTGGCAAGGTTGGCGGCAAAGAGCCCCTCCTCAAGGTCTATATCGCGCGGGCCAAGTGAACTGAAAAGGATGAGTGGCAAGCCCGGTTTCTTGGCGCGAACCCTTTTTGCGAGCTCTTCTCCATCCATGTCAGGCATATGCATGTCGAGAATGGCCAAATCGAACTCGACGCCTTCTTCAAGTATGCTCAGCGCCTCTGAGGGAGATCCATACGTCGTTGTCTGCGTGCCCCATTTCTCGGTTTGCAGAGAAAGGATTTTACGATTGGTGGCATTGTCATCCACCATCAAAATTCGCTTGCCTTCGAGTTCAGGCTGAACGCCAACAAGATTGCGAGAAGACGATTTAACTGGCTTTGCAGATTTGGCCTGGATTTTGAAAACAAACGTGGACCCGCTCCCCGCGCCATCGCTTTCAGCCCACATGGTCCCGCCCATGAGTTCTGCTAGGCGTTTCGAGATCGCAAGACCCAGACCAGTGCCGCCATATTTTCTGGTCGTTGAACTATCTGCCTGACTGAAAGACTGAAATAATCGGCTCATGCCCTTTTGGGATAGGCCGATTCCAGTGTCTCGGACTTTAAACGTCAGTTCGAGCGATCCCTGCACCTTGGCGGATTGTTCAACGGACAGAACCACTTCGCCGCTTTCTGTGAACTTCACTGCGTTAGAAAGCAGGTTCAGCAGAATTTGCCGCAATCTGGTCAGATCCGCGCTAATCGCCAGTGGTAGCGCGTCATCAAACTCATAGGCTAAATCCAGTTGTTTCTCGGCGGCTTTGCCACTGACTAAGTCGAGTGCGCTTTCTATGCATTCGCGCAGGTCGAACGGATGGTTTTCGATATCCATCTGTCCGGCTTCAATTTTCGAGAAGTCGAGGATCTCGTTGATGATACCCAACAGCGCGTCACCACTATCGCGGATGGTGTTTGCATAGTCGCTTTGCTCTGCATCCAACTCTGTGTCCATCAACAGGCCGCTCATCCCGATCACCGCGTTCATGGGCGTGCGTATCTCATGTGACATGGTGGCCAGGAATGCGCTTTTTGCTTCGTTGGCAGTTTCAGCAGCCTCGCGCGCTTCTTCAGCTTCGCGGAAAAGGCGTACGTTCTCGATCGCAATAACAGATTGATCGGCAAAGGACTCGGCCATTGCAATATCGTCATCCGAGAAGGGTGTTTTGGATTTCCTGATGAAATAGAGGCCGCCCAGACATTTGCCTCCGCGCATCAATGGCACGCCAAGGAAAGCTTCAAACCCGCTTTCTTCGTGAAGCTTCTTTGCCAACCGCGGCAGGTCACCCGACGACAAATCATGCACATGCATGGTTTTTCCAGACAGCAATACTGACGACAGAAAATTGTCTTGCGTATCCAGCGGGTGCCGAGTTCTTCCGAAATCACGTATCAGCCCTTTGGGCGAGGCCAAAGCCACTTGCCACCAGAAACTCTCATCCGACAACGCCGCACCGGCCATGTCGCACGAAACGAGCCGTGTCGCTGAATCTACGATCACCTCAAAAACAGGCGTTGTATCCGTGGGCGATTGGCTGATCACCCGCAATACATCAGCACTCGCAGTCTGCCGGGCCAAGGAAGACTGAGTTTCATTGAACAGGCGTACATTTTCCAGCGCGATTATGGCCTGAGCGGCAAATGACTCGGCAATGGACACTTCGTCTTTGGTAAAAACCTTGGACGTCTTTCGAATAAAGACCAAGTTGCCGAAACAGTCTTTTCCACGCATCAAGGGCACCATCAAAAACGATTTAAAGCCCTTCTCGCGAAATATCTTCTTGTCGCGCCGCGGTAGTTCATCGTAGCGCCAATTTGGCATGTGTAGCGTCTTGCCGCTTTTGATTGCCCAGGACGGCAGGTTGTCTTCGGGGTCAATCGGAAGCCGATCCGTCCACTCGACTTTTTCCACACCTTCTGGCGTTGCGACAGCAACCTGCCAAATTTCGGTTTTGTTGGCTTGAATAGCAATTGCCAGGTCGCAATCTATCAGCGTCGTCGCCAGTCCGACAATCTTCTCGAACACGGGTTTGGTATCGGTTGGGGATTCAGAAATTACCCGCAGCACATCTGCACTGGCGGTTTGGCGGGCAAGCGCGGTTTGCGTGTCATTGAAAAGCTGCGAGTTCTGAATAGCGATGATCGCCTGTGACGCAAATGTCTCCATCTGCTTGATTTGCTTCTCGTCGAAAGCCGCAGTTATTCGGCTGCCCATGCTGATGACACCGATTGTGACACCATCGCGGATCAGTGGCACGGAAAGGACGGATCGATAACCATCAAGTTTAGATTTCAGAACTGGGTCATAATTGGGGTCCGCTTGTGTATCTTCGACATAATCAGCCTGCCCACGAAGGAGCGCCCGAGCCGTCGCAGAAGTCTCTCCTGGTTCAAACGGATGCGATTTCAGGAATTCGGTAAATTCGTCTGACAGGTTGTGCCCGGCAAAAAAATGATACCTACCATCGTCGGGTTTCTTCAGCGCCACAAAAGCATCCTGAAGGCGGCAGATGCGAGACGAAACAGCCAGCAACGCTTCCAGTACAGGCTCCAGTGCGTCTGGAGATCGGGAAATGACTTCGAGCACCTCGCTCGTTGCCTTTTGATACTCTAATGACTCTTCGATTTCTGCCGTACGCGATTGTACTTCCTCAAACAATTGCGTGTTGTTGATAGCGATCAGCGCCTGAGACGCGAAAGTTTCCAACAGGCTGATCTGTTTTTTGCTAAATGCTGAGGCCTGTCTGTGCGCCATGACGATAACACCGAGCGTTCGCCCATTTTTGACAAGCGGAACACCGAGAGTCGTAAGATAATCGCCAATTTCGGCAGCTTGTTTCCAGGTGTACGTTGGGTCGTTGCGCGTATCTTCTATATAGACCGTCTTAGCATGCAGCGCGGCACGCCCTATGCACGACCCTTCTTCAGGAGCGATGGGGTTATCAGTCAGAAACTTCAGGAACCCATCGCTTACGTTATGGGACATGACAACACGGAAGAGCCCATCATTGGAATCCCGCATGGCGAAAAACGCGTACTCAGGAGAGCAGATGCGCGAAGCGACTTCTAGTATTGCATCCAGTACCGGAGGAAGATCGTTGGGCGAACGCGAGATGACATCCAGCACTTCAGAAGTTGCTGTTTGGTACTTCAGCGTCTCTTCAACTTCGGCTGTACGGGCCTGAACCTCTTCGAACAACTGAGTGTTGTTGATCGCGATCACGGCCTGAGCCGCGAAAGTCTCCAAAAGGGAAATTTGCTTTGAATTGAACGGTGCGACCCTGTCGTGGCAAAGGACTATCACCCCAACCACCAACTCGCCCTTGATTAGCGGGACACCCAGAAGTGAACGGTACTTTCCGATACGCGCAGCCTCTTTCCATTCGTATTCGTCGGCTTTGGTATCCTTGTAATAGACCGTTTTCCCTCGTGCCGCCGTTTGGCCGATTCCACTCCCGTGACCTACCGGAACGGGGTTGGCCTGCATGAACTTCATGAAATCACTGTCAAAATCGAGCATAATGTCAGTGTGGTATAGATTGTCCTCTGGATTGAGGATCGAAATCGCAGCGTATTTTGGGTCGCAGATTCGGCTTGCGACTTTCAAGATTTCGTCGAGTACCGGTTTCAACTCGTTCGGAGATCGAGAAATGACCGACAACACGTCTGACGTGGCGGTTTGGTATTCCAGAGATTGCACGACTTCCGCGGTGCGTTCCTCCACTTCGCGGAAAAGATTGGCATTTGTAATGGCGATGGTGGCCTGGTCTGCAAATGTTTCTAACAACTGAATCTGCTTGGTGGAAAATCCCGAAACCTCGGTTGACCCGACCGAAATTACACCCACAACCTCGCCATTTTTGACCAACGGGACCCCGAGCACGGACCGATATTCCCCGACGCCGCTATCCTCTATCCAAGTATAAGACGTTTCGGTTTCGACATCTTCGATATAGATGGTGCGTTTCGACAGTATGGCACGCCCGCTTACACCGCTTTCATCAGGCGAAATAGGATGCTCTTTGACATATTCCGCAAAGGTCGTGTCCTGCGTAAGTATGGCAAGAACATGAAAAAGCTGATCGTCGGGGTTCAACATTGCAACATAGGCATCCTGCAATTCGCAGATGCGCGACGCTTCTTTGAGGATAGCGTCGAGAACAGGCGCCAACTCATTTGGTGACGCCGAAATAACCCGCAGCACTTCGGATGTAGAGGTCTGATACTCCAAAGCCTGCGTAACTTCCGCTGTACGATCCTGAACTTCGCGAAACTGTCGGACGTTTTCCATTGCGATAACGGCTTGAGCCGCGAAGGTTTGGACCAGTGCCATGTCGTCGTCTGAGAATGGCGCAACTTCACGACGATAGAGCACGATCACCCCTAGACCGGTGCCATCCTTCATCAACGGAACCGCCAGAACCGAGCGGGCTCCTTCAATCTCAACCATCTGAACCCGTTTCGGGTCACGATCCCTGAGGTAAAGGGGATCGTCCGCGATATCGTCCTGGCGAATGACCTCGCCATCGATCATTGGTTTGATCGCAATTAATTCAGTGCGTGTAAGTGGCTCCATAAAATTTTTGAGCGCTTCGTCAAAATCGATTCTCGCACCAATATTGGCTGGGATCGTTGCGATCTCGCGTTCGTGATCAGCGATACACAAGAAGGCGAGTGGCGCTTTGCACAGACGGCTGGAGTTTTCGAGAATGCTTTGGAAAACCGGCCTTTCGTCGTCGCGGCTACGGCTTATGACTTCGAGGATTTCTCGCGATGCTTTTTCGCGCTCAAGTCGTTCCTGAACCTCTCGAAATTGGCGCGTATTTTCTATCGCTATGACTGCGTGTTTGGCGAACTCTTCAATGAATTGCACGTCGGGATCAGAAAACGGACGGACTTCGCGGCGGCTGACTGCGATCGCACCAATCGCCTGTTCCCCCTGCATCAATGGCACAACAACCCGTGACCTGATGCCTTCGACCTCAACCATTGTAACAGCAGTAGGATCACCCGAGCGGTAGAACTCAGTGTCGGCGATGTCCTCGACGCGTACAACCTTGCAATTTCGTATCGCCGCCGCCGCCGTGACTGAACCATCAAGAGGCCACTCTTCTCCCAATTCGACGTCGGTTCTATCGTGCCCCCATGCACCGGCCAATTGAATATGGGTTCCTGCAGCGTTGACCAAAACCAGTGCCGCCTGATCCGCGTCACAGATTTCCGTGGCCTGCTGCAGCACCGCTTCAAAGACGCGCGCATCGTTGTCCCGGCTTTTGCTGATAACACTCAGAACCTCCTGCGTCGCCGTTTGGCGTTCTAACTGAGTGTGCAGTTCCTTCATTTGACGGGTGTTATCTATTGCGATCACAGCCTGCGCCGCAAAGCCCTCGACCAAAGAGATTTCATCTTCAGTAAATGGCCGCACTTCACGCCGGTAAATCCCAATGACACCGACGGGATCACCATTTGCCGACATCAAAGGAACCGTTAGAAACGAACGGACACCTTCCTCATCAACCAGTTGCCGGCGCCAAGGATCCCCATTGATGTAGTGGTCTGTCTCGCGCAAATCGACGTTGTGAATAACGCGCGATTGCCGCACGGACTCGGCAATTTGTAAATTTGACTCCAAAGACCAGCGATCCACGCCGACCTTGTACGTAGCCAATTGATCACCAAAATGGGCCGCGTATTCCAAATGAGTTCCTGCCTCATTTAGCAGGCTCAACGTGGCTACATCTGTTTCGCAAAGCCGGGCCGTGTTTTTCAGGATCGTCTGAAAGACTGGCGCTTCATCTTCCCGAGATCGACTGATCGTCTCCAGCACATCGCGCGTTGCCCCTTCACGAGCCAGACGGACCTGCAACTTGCTAAACTGGCGAACATTTTCAATTGCAATGACCGCCTGCGCGGCGAAAGTTTCAACCAGCTGGACCTGATCGTCGGAGTACGGTCGCACCTCATCCCGTGCCAGCATCAGGCATCCGATTGCACTGCCACCCACTTTCAAAGGAACAAACAGATTGCTTCTGCACCCATGCGTTTCGACAATGAGTTTAAAGCGCTCATCGCCCGATTTGTGGAAATCGGTGTCGCCCATGTCGACAACACGCCTGGTCTTACCGCTGAGAATAGTGTCCGTCACGATGGAGTTGCCTGGCTCCATCGTGTATTTGCCGTCGAGCCACAGCTGCTGAATATCTGGGTGCAGATTGACGCTGGCAATCAGTTGCTGACGCGCATCCCCTTCTTGTCCGAGAACCAGACCAGCAAAAATGGCATCGCAGAGATCTTTTGCCAGCGTTAAAATCAAGTCGCATACTGGTTGGATGTCATCCTTGGTCTCAGAAATCGCCTGCATAACCCGCGCAGTAGCTTCGAACCGCGCCTGCTGATCATCCGCGCTGAGCCCCGAACTTTGCGCAGACGACGACGCTGAACTTCCCGTCTCTTCCGATGTCCTCTTTCCACCCACCTGCGTTCGCAGCTCCCGCACCAACTAATGAAACACACACAACACCGGAGTTTACTGGGCATAAGATAGAAGTCACAGAGTTTCTTTACAGACAGTATTCAATGCGCTTCGGGCGATGCTGGTATGGTGTGGCCTTGGGAAGATCCGCAGAGTCATAAAGAAAGCCGCTCTATTTGCGAAAAAAGTGTCCTAAATAGGAGATGTGTTAAACTTCCCAGAATACTCAAACATCGCTGTTGTATATCATCTTTGGGTTGCGAGCGGCCCACCGGGCCAAAAATGCGGATGGCCGCAAGTTCCGCGGACTTTGAGCTCGCAAAAGCCCCGAGTTTGCAGTCGCGGCGAATGACGGCTTTGGCGGGCCGCAATGCAGCGATGAAGGTTCTTGGCCAACGGCAGGAATGGGCCGTCGAAGCACCTGAGATTGGGTGGTTGCCTGCCTTTCGCTGCAGATTGAGTCAATGACAGATTTGGGGAAAATCGCCCTTACAGGGCTGGAACACCTTACGGAACAGAAAACCTTCTCTTCCACTGAACGACACGCAATTCATCGCGTTTCTCATATTCTGTAATAGCTTCACTGATGCCCCGGTTAACTTGATCCTCTCGATCTTCTCCGAGATCGGTCATGCGCATGGTAAACCAAGCAGTCATACCTCCGGGCGGCAAGGTGGCGAAGCGAGGGAAAGCGGGATCATTTTCACCTGTCCGCCATTTTGCGGGCAAGGAGGGATCAAGGACAATACCCCGTGCCACTCCCACGACATCCACATCCCCTGACCGGACTGCAGCTTCAGCCTCCTCTTTACGTTTGAAGCCTCCGGTGACCATAAGTGGAACCGATATCAGTCGACGCGCAGCGCGTGCAAATTCGACAAAGTATGGACCCTTCGTGGCGCGTTCCGAGCTGGAAGGTGCCCCGGGGAAATAGGTTCCGCCGCTGATATCCAGAAGGTCGACCCCCTTGCCTTCAAGGCCTGCAACGACTTCGAGTGCTTCGTCTTCCGTTAAGCCTCCGTCGAGTTGATCGGTTGCATTCAGCTTTACTGCTACCACAAAGTCGGATGGGACCGACGCGCGAACGGCTTCGACTGTTTCAATGAGTAGCCGCATCCGCGCCTCTATCGAACCGCCATAGGCATCAGTTCGGCGATTAAAAAGTGGCGACAGAAACTGGCTCAGGAGGAAGCCATGTGCGGCATGGATTTGCACGCCGCCAAATCCCAATTCCACCGCACACAGTGCGGTGCGGGCAAAACAATCTGGGACGGCCCTTATCTCGGCGATTGACATGGCTTCGCTGCGGAAATCAGGAAAGTCGATGGCACTTGGCCCTCTGGGTTTGCTGATCGGAAGATGAGCCATTGCCCCAGCATGCCCAAGCTGCATCCACAATTGGGCTCCGTTAGCCGACCCGCGCCGCGCAAGGTCGCGAAACGCTTTCAAGTCGGCTGCATCATCCAGAACCAGATTGCCCGGTTTCTCGGGGTACCTCGGATCACCCTGCACTTCGCCGATGATCGACGCGGCAAGCCCTCCTTCAGCCCAGCGTTCATAAAGCCGCATCTGAGAAGGAGTTGGGTTTCCCTGGCCATCCGCCAACGAATCCGACATCGCTGATTTGATGATCCGGTTCTTCAATAAACGCCCATTCGGCAAAGTGAGTGGCGAGAAAAGGGAGATGTTCGAAGCGGTGTTCAAAGCAGTTTTCCTTGGAGTTTTCATCTCCACCTGAGATACTTTGGATCACTTTGTATGGTAAGATGGCTACTTGGATCACGTCTTGAGAGAATTTGGAACAGATGGCACATAAGACAGAAATCGAGATCCTTCTGGCCGTTGTTGATCACGGCAGTTTCTCAGCCGCCGCCAGAGTGTTGGGATACACCCCGTCCGCTGTGGGTAAACGGGTGCACCAGCTGGAAGAGCGGTTGAGGGTGCCGCTTCTTGTCCGCTCAACCCGGCGCATGGCCTTGACCGATGCAGGACAGCGATATGTGGAGGAAGCGCGGGGTCTTCTTGCTCGCCTGACAGCGCTTGAAGAGGATATTGCAGATGATGGCGACAGGCTGCGAGGCACAATCCGCGTGACAAGCGCCGCGGCTCTTGGTCGCCTGCATGTAGTTCCCCTTGCGATCGAATTCATGGAACGACATCCGGAGGTTGAGATCGAATTGCTGCTGACCGACAAATCGGTCGATTTGGTCGGAGAAGGTTTTGACCTTGCGATCCGCAGCGGTGTCTTACGCGACTCGTCCTTGGTCTCTCGAAAACTGATGACCAACCGGCGAGTACCATGTGCCGCAACTGCCTATCTCGAACAGCATGGCACCCCTCAGCGACCGGAAGAGCTTACCACACACAAATGTCTGCGCCTGCGCCATGAGATGCACCTTTCGGATTGGGGGTTTGCCCGAGCACCACACAGGCATGCGCGGCTTGGCCCCGGCTTCATTTGCAACAGTCTTGAAGCTCTCCACGCAGCGTGCTGCGCGGGGCGAGGCATTGCTTGGCTGCCAGAGTTTCTCATCTCCCAAGACCTGCCAAATGGCCACCTGGTGCCGATGTTAACTGATTTCACTGAACAAGACGCTGGCGGTGGGATCTTCATTCTACGCCCGGAAACAACCTTCCTGCCGCGGCGGGTGCGGGTTTTGATCGATTTCCTGGTGGACCACTTCCCTGGCATTCGAGCCGACTGAACCGGGGAATGCCTGACAACTTCAGCCATTTTCTTCAGACACGGGAAATACTGATCCAGGATAGCGCGCGACCGGACATTGGCCGCATGTGCCTACGTTCTCGGCTAATAAGCAACGATAAGACTGAATAGACTTCAAGTTTCCTTGGAAGCCTGCCGTTGGGCAAACACTTTGGCAATGTCTTCTCGGTTTTGCTGAGCCCAGCCGTGGATTAGCGCAATTGGCTCCACCATCTTTTCCCCCAACGACGTCAGTGAGTATTCCACATGGGGCGGGACCACATCATAGACCGTACGCTTAACTACACCCCAGTCTTCGAGATTGCGCAGGGTTTGCGTCAGCATCTTTTTTGAAATGCCCTGCAACCGCCCTGCTAACTTTCCGGGGCGTTGGGGGCCAAGAGAAAGCGTATAAATCAACCCTGGAACCCACTTCTCCGACATTAGCTCAAACAACTGACGCGTGGAGCATTTCAGGTCGTATTCTTCTTTGCTGATCGGGCGCATTCCACTTTTCCAATGGTTACCTCGAGGTACCTACTTGATGTTTTGTAACCAATGTTCAGCTTGTGAGCCAGAGATACACCGGCCTTCAAAGGATTAAACCATGCCCGCCTACATGCTGACATTCCTCCGCGTCAAAGATGCAGAAACACACGCCCGAGACTATCTTCCGGAGGCGCACGCGATTTTGCTCAAATATGGCGGTAAACCTCTTGCTGTTACTGAGGATTTTGAAGTGATCGAGGGAAACCTGCCCAAAGGACGCCTGATTTTGATGGAATTTCCCAGCAAAGAGGTCGCCAAAGACTACTATCTTGGACCGGAACATCGTCCATACAAAGAAATACTGGACAGGGTTGCATCCTGTGATTTGGCCATTTTCGAAGGTGTAACAGCGCCAAACTAAACCGTCATTGGGCGTTCCACTGCTTCTGCAGCGAAGGCCAGCATTGTTGCGCTTTGCTTTAATTCGCTCTGCAGCATATCTCGCAGGCGCAGCGAACGGCAGCTTTGACGGGCTGCAACGCAGCAACCGAGTGTGGCAGCCAAAGGCCGGTTTGGGCCGTCCTTTGGCAGGCCAACGGTGGCAATCAGTGCTTCGAAGTCACTCGTGCAAGATGCAGCATCTGGAATTATAGGCTCGAAGCGGTCGCTCGTAGAGTTTGGGCGAACGTCTGCTGTAAGTGGACAAAGCTGCCGTTCGGAGAGCGTGCGTAATCACCAAAGGTTTGAAAAAATCAGCGGCGAACGGCCGAAATGATGACAGACGGAGCCGGAACAAGAAAGCCACCATTGTGCATGGTGCCTAGAGTGCGAGCACGTTCTGCCAAATCAGAGCGAATTGAATCTCGCTTCATAGCTGGCTGCGATCCCAACAGTGATGCCGCGCGAACGGCACCTTGGTCAAATGCATCAAACAAATCTTCAGGTTGCTGTACATGCAATTCAGACGGCACATCGAACAACTGAACCTCTGCAAATCCCGCGTTGGTGACCATAGGTTCAGCAGAAAAACGGTTGGCAAGCATATGAGCATCTGGTCCAAAAGGTAGTGTTACAGAGGGGTCGCCCAGTCGTCCAACCGCATCGAACAACCAACCGAATGCACCATCTGATCCTTTCCCTTTCCAGATTGAAAACGCGATACGCCCTTCTGGTCTCAATACCCTTGCCGCTTCCGCCAAACCGCGTTCAGGATCGGGAAAGTGCGGTACACCGAAACCAATAGTGACAGCGTCAAAGCTGTTATCGGCAAAGTCCATCGACATCGCGTCCCCTCGAATGAAGGAAGCGCCTGGCACAGCAGTCTGAGCAAGGGATATCATGGCCGCAGAAAAGTCGAGCCCAGTTACAGAAGCGCCTCTTGCCGAAAGCTCTGCAGCGACAACACCGTGCCCAGTGCAAAGATCAAGAACTGTTAGCTTTGGTCCAGCCGACACCGCGTCCGAAAGCATCTCCGCAACAAGGAGCGTAGCTCGGTTGAACCCATCTGCGTAACCTTTAACGATAGCTGGATTGGCCCAGCCTTCGCGCTCCATCTTTTCAAAATCATCAAGGTTGGTCATGCATCCCCCAAATCAAGTCAGCGCAGCATCAACAATTTTCTGAACCCAATAGAGCCCTCTTCGCACCAAATGACAGCCTCCCTACAGCCTCGCCACAGCGTCCGCAGTGGGCTCGTTGCGGTCACTCACTACACTCCGAACCAAGGTCCGCTTTGTCTCAGAAAGTGAAAGGCTTCGTTTTTTGGTGCTGACTCTAGAGACAAATCATCGGCGGATGATACGCGCTCTGACCATCCTTCACTATTTTCGAAACTATGGGCCGCAGTGGAAAACACTAGCGGCTCTTTTTCACATCTTGTGGATTTGGTGCTATCTGCCTCTGAGGACACAGCTTCTTTGGATCAGTCCAAGGGAGAACCAAAATGATTTCCTCGGAAGAGATGTTGGTGGCTGAGGTGGGTACCCCCCATTAAGTGCCGCTTGAAGCTCTCAGTCCCTCTTTGTGTGACTCTACGGTGATCCTAGTAGCAGCATTCCTGATGCCGACGAGAGCATTTTTGGCAGGGGGTTCCAAACGGACAATTTAAGAAAGCAAACGCGAAGCGGCTACCCCTGTAATGCCCAGCGCTTAGGGGTCTCCAACTGTACCGTTAAGATACGGGACCAACTTCCAGATAGCTGAGAACAGCTGCTTGCAGAGGTCTCTAAACGGCCTCTTGCGGAAGCAAAACCAACCTCCAATCGCATCAAAAGAACTTCTAGTACATGAACACACGTATTGAACCTCTGGTGGAGGGCGAAAGCCTTTTGCCGTCACACACCCTTTGCCTTGCTTGTGGGTCTCTATTCAAATTCCGAAAGAGCAAGAAATATTGTTCTGCTCGTTGTCGTAAGGCTGAAAGCAAACGTAGAGAACGACAACACACACCTTCCAACGCAAAGTCCAGCTACGACAAGGCGAGGCAACAGGAAGAGAAATTTGAACTCGCTCTGAGGATGTCAGAAAGGTTGTACACACTGCCACCTGAAGAGCGGTTGGGATACATTGAAAGGATAATCCAGCTAGCTAGGAATGGCGACTCTCCGATCATAAGAGATATTCTCACCACTCCGAAGCTGTTGAAACCCAATCCTGAAGAGCGTTGGTTGTTCTACCGAAAGCGACCAAGCGTCTACTGCACGATTGCTCAAGCAGCTAATCGCTATACCCTCAGTTCTCCTTGGCGGTCGTCAGTTGATCGTGTCGTTAAGGGGCTCGTTCCTGATCCCGCTACCGGTGAAGTTTTAAAGGACGGCTCCAGTGATGACCAAGGGCAAGGCTTCCAATCATCAAAGCAAAAAGCGTCGACACCCTTAATAGAAGAGGAAAACCTTGGGCGACCTCCGTGTCATCCTTGGTACGGTCTAGGTGATCGATACCCAAAAGAACCGCAACCCCGAACCAATATTGGGGAGCTTGAAGAGAACTCCAAGCCCAATGAAACGATCACTTGGGCTGAACTTAACGCTGCTGTTGAGAACGCAATCACAGCAGCAATCGAAGCCAGCAAACATTCAAAACTGCCACATCGACCCCCACCAAATTGGGGTTGTTAGAACGATAAAGCGTCGACACCCTTATATAGAGGCAAGCAGTCACATCGAAGAAATCTCTTAAGCAGAGGCAACTTAGATAGGATTTCCTCAATATCACTTAGAGTATGCCGAGGACAACTTTATAGAAGCAGTGGCTTGGATCATCCTCTTAAACGCTGACCTAAGCCACGTAATGAGGACATCAGGTAAAACCTACCGAGAGGGTCGATAAGCGCGTCGCATATGCAGCAAGCGAGGCGTCACCCAACGACCGTTTCTTGAGGATGGATGTAATTAACTTCTACCCCAGTATAGTCCACGAAATACTGCTCGACCAACTTGCCCTTCGAGTATCGGATACTCCAGCACTCGAACTGGTTTCCCAAGCAATTACAACACCGATAGGATTTGCTGAAAAAGAAGAGCGGAAAATTGGAGTACCACAAGGCTTAAGTATCTCAAATATTCTCTCGATGATCTATTTGCGTGACTTTGATTTCACCTTTGATCTCAAGTTTAACTACTTCCGGTATGTCGACGACATTTTGATACTGGCTGACTCGGAAACGGTTTCCGACGTTCACTCCGAAGTGAGCACCCATCTTTCAGAAAAGCTCAAACTAGAAACACACCCGCTTGAAGAGGAAAGTGGTAAGACCGAGATATCCCATGTTGAAGCCGGTACGGACTACCTTGGGTACAGAATAAGACGGTCTGGGTTAAGCATAAGAGATCGATCCTATAAGAAAATGTTCCGTGCGATTGTAGGATGCCTCAGGACACTGAAAGGCACCGCAACAACGGAAGAAGTACTGTGGAAACTAAATCTGATTGTGACCGGGTGCAGGTTCGAAGAACGTTCCGTCGGCTGGATCTTCTTTTTCAGACAATCGACTGACATGGGACAGCTATTCCGTATGGACGCTTTCTTGAAGAAGAAGATGAGCGAATATGGGATGGCCCACATGACAGATCGAAGAAAGACTTTTGTGAAAGCCTATCGAGAAGTCCGCTATAATCGGGAGGGGACCACATACATCCCAGATTTCGACAGTTTTACACTTGCCGACAAGATACACGTAGTCTCACTAATTCGTGGTATCTCTGAGGCTAGGCTAGCACAAATGGACAGGGATCAGATTGACGAACTCTATTGGTCAATAGTGCGAAGGCAGGTCTCAAAAATGGAACGGGAGACCGTTGATTTTGGAGCTAACTCGGGAGGTTACTAGCCCTACTATTGGTAGGACAATCAAATGTCTCTCATAGACCCTCAACATCCCTGCGGCGTAGTCACATCTACAGTTTTGTTATCCTCAGCACCCTGACGAGCCACATCATCGGCAACAACTACACCGACAGCCGTTCACAGATCGAATGGTAATCCACCTACCCGTACATGTAACGACTTGACCTCTGATTCCGTTACAGTAAGTGTCGTACTCGAACCACGAGGGTTCACCTGAGAAAACTGCAGTTGATGCTTTGGGAAAACACGCACAATCCGTCACGGGTGATTAGCTCAGACAGCGGAGCGTCTGTGTAACAGTTGGTAGAGCGCTTCGTTTACACCGAAGATGTCGGGAGTTCGAGTCTCTCATCACCCACCACTCTTTCCCCCGCGATGTACCAAGAATTTTGTTGGCTAGCTCCGGTTTGCTGTCCTGCGCGTGAAGCTGTCTTCTCTGCGCCTTTACCACCTTTGATGGGAAAAGAATTCTCCAAGAGAGCTGATTTGGGCCCTGGAAAAATACACGGGCGGATCAACGCGAATAGAACCCATCACGAAGTTCTTGCCTCAAGCGCAGACGCTCGGGGTATTCTTGCAGGAATTGCTCAGGCGGTTTGCCTTCCCAAACTTGCGCATAAACTCGCATCTTGTTGCCACCATAAATCTTTGCAAGGTCCTCGTTTGAGTAGCCTCGCGCCCAAAGGTCATCGGTAATCGCCGCAAGGATTTTGGCAAGTTCGCCGTTACCGGTGGCTCCTTTGTTGAACGCGTCGATCATGTAGCCGCCATCATCGTACATGCTCGCGTTTGCAGTTGCGAACTGTACAACAAGCTCGGTCGAAAACATGTCGTCCGTTGCGATCCCGACATGGTCGATCCCGACAAGTTGGACATAGTAGTCGATCATATCAGCAGCCTGCTTGGGCGAGATATCCTCGGGCCAAACGCCGTCCATCATCCATTCGGTGAAGGTCGGAGAAATGTAACCGCCCGATTTGGCCGCGCGTAGCGCTTCGTCGTCCGGAATGGCTCGATAGCATCCACGTGGCGTGGCGTTAGGTTCGTTCGCATAAAGCCCAGCTGGGACAGAGTGCGTATAGACATAAGGCACGCAGGATAGGTCTCATCCATATAGTTCATGGCGTCGTCGGCCGTTTTTGAACCCGTGTGGCTTAGATCGAGCAGGATACCGAACCGTACCATTTCATCGATGACCGACTTCCCCCAAGGCGTCAGACCAATGTCGCGCCCGTTATAGGCCGCCAACTGCCCCGATCCGGTTCGGAAAATGTCATTGTAAGCCAGTATCATACTTTTGATCCCCATATCCTTTAGCAATGCCATTTTTTTAAGATCACCGTTCAGGATTGTGGCGGTTTGGCTGTTCCAGATGACGGCCGTCTTGCCTTGTAAATGGGCGGCTTCGATATCTCGGGTTTCATTGACGATCAGGTAGTTTTCCGGTTGTTGCGCCATTGCCGAGCGAAAGTGATAATGCTGTTCAAGCAGGGTTTCAAAAGTCATATCTGCTGCCGCGAGCGTCATTTCGTGCCCCGTAATGCCGTTGTCCCGAGCACGCGCGAAGTAAGTATGAAGCTGGTCGTAGTCGGTCCAACCAGTGCCGTAGGGGCTGGCCAACATGCCGAGGACGATTGTGTCTTGCACGAATTGCTTCGCCTCTTCTGACGCATCCCATGTCTTGCTTTCTTCGCTCGCGTGTAGTGCGCCACTAAAAGTGATCGCGATAGCGCTTACGGCCAACAGGGTCTTCATGACAGAACCTCCCTAACTGTTTTGTTGTTAGCGCCACATTCGAACCCGTCAGAAAACGATCCGGGTTCTTAGACCGAACAGCGTAATGCTATCCTGGGTGGGGTTCAGCAGCGGGTCAGAAATGAACTGCAGTGATGGCGTGATCTGCAGTCCGGGCGAGATTGAAAACCGGTAGAATGCTTCCAGAGTGAATTGATCACCATCTATGCCTCTTGCCTCGGCCCAGTTCAGGCCCAGCCCGGCCAGATCGGTATTGCGACCGTAATATCCTAGACCCGCAGAAACCGACCGATCGTAAAGCGCCGCTGTCCCTTTTGATGCCCCTGCCCGAAAGAATGGCATCCATGTATTGCCAACAAACCAAGCCGCTGAGAACGCGGCCCCATAATCTTCAGGGCGGCTGCCATCGTCGGCTGCATCCGCATGCCAAAGGGTCAGGTGAATATTGTCGAAGTAAATGCGATCAAAGCCAGAGGTGTAACCAAGTTCGAGTGACTTGAAGAGATTGCCATCGCTAAACACATCAAAGTTTGGATCAGACGGGTCGGCGTTTGCGTCTGAGACGCTCGCAACAGCGTAGAAGTTTTCGCTCAGCTTTACCCCACCGGCGATGCCAAGGCCTTGATTGGGTGTGTTCATAGTCGGATTGGTGTTAAAAGACAGGTTCTGAAAACCACTGTAGGGGCTTACCAACCCATAGATATCCACAAAGTCCGTTACATCAATCTGGCCAACTTGCAGCGTCCACGAACCGTTCTCGGCCCTTTGGGTCCAGAACAGATTGGTCAGCAGCAGACCATTATCGTTGAAGGCTGTTCCCGTGATTGAAAGGGCTCCGCCATCCAGCCCCAAAAACTGTGGGGCGACATTGGTGTAGCTGTGTCGATCTTCGATCTTGAATGTCAGAGAGCCGCGTTCAGTTGCCTGCCAACTACCGTAGAAACGCGCAATCCCACTGGCCGCTTCGCCGGTTCCCAGATCAGCATTTGTGGATTGGCCCAATGCCAAGTAATCAATGTTGAAGCGAAATCCTTCCTCGGCTACTCGATCTTTCCACTGAAACCAACCCGGAGCGATACTGCGCGGAAAATCGGAACGATATTGTGGGTCGGTCAGCCCATCTCCGGGCGCAAGATCAGCTTCGACCGAAGATGGTCCGGACAGTCCCTGAGCCGACGCTGCGCCAGCGAAGGTAATGCTCAATGCGGCAACCAGAAGTCTTATCATTCAGACGCCCTTGCCCCACCGGTCTTGCGATTGCCCGCCGCTCGGATACGATCAGCGGCGCGCTGTTTCCATTCCAGCCTGTCTGCCTCCGTTTCCAGAGTCTCGACCCTCTCCGTCTCCAACTGGAATGTCGCATTCATTGGCATGAGGCCGTCCACAACCATCATATTCTGAACAGAAGGATCGATAGTCAGCGTGCCAGTCAGCCGAACGGGTTCGTGGAAGTAGCTGGGCGTCCAGTCCCCATTTAGCCGTACACGGATCATTTGGTTGGGCGGAGGTGGAGGCATATGGCTACACATCCCACGTTCTGGCACCAAATACGCCACAGGCCGACCGTCAGGATCATTCGAGGCAGGAATGGCAAAGCCCGTCAATGTAACTATCTGACCGTCGAATTGCGGATTTCCGATTGTTCCTGCTTTTCTTCGCCGTTCCTTCACAGCCTCTCGCTGATCGAGCAGCCAGTCGACATCAATACCATTTGCCGCCAAGGCGTCCTCAGTCTCGGTCAGAAGCTCTTGCCATTTCTGCCTTTCTTCATTGCTGCCAACGTCCCGCTGCAATCTGCCGCGCAGCCGAACGACGTAAAGGACATCGTCGAACTGTTCTGCGCTCAGATCACGATAGGGGTCTTCAAAGACTTGCACAGACGGATCAGGCAGGTCAGACCAATCCAACACGGTTCCAGGCGCCGCCATGGCAGGATGACCACACCAGAACAACCCTGCGAGAATGACGAAACGAGACCAATGGGGCATGAGCAAACTCTGTCTACATTTTTCGATCAATCCAGTGTGTTTTTGTATATCACACCATCCTTCATGATCAGTCGGATCGTATCTGGGCTTTCAGGCCTTGGGTCGGCACCGAACCACTGATCACCCGTTCCAACAACCGAGAAGTCTTCAAGTGGATTGCCGTCGATCAGCAGGATATCCGCATAGGCTCCTTCCTCAACAACGCCCAGTTTGCCTTCAGGATAGGGGTTCATGAACGACCCGGACAAAGCGGCGATTTCACCGCCAGTAGATGTCATTGCGACCAAAGAGGCGTGGGAACCAAAGAACTCATTATTGAGATGCTTTTCATAGGCAATTTGAATATTGCAGGCTGCCACAGAACCTACGCAGTCCGTGTGAAACCCTCTTTTGGCTGGGCACTCATTCATGTTTTTTATGTAGTCGCCAAAAGCCTGCGTAGCGGACTGTGCCTTTCGTAAGCTGGCTGGGACATCTCGAATGGCAGGAATATCAAAGAGATTTGGATCAAATGCGGTGAGATTGGTTGTGATGTAGGCTCCTTTCTCTTCCATCAGCGCTGATATTTCACAATCGAACATGAAGCCGTGTTCAATTGATCGCACACCAGCATTCAGAGCCGCCATGATAGTTTCCTTTCGGTAGGAATGGGCCATGACGTAGCTTTCGTATTCGTTTGCAACCTGCACGGCCGCTTCTAATTCTGCCGTCGATCCAGCCAACAACTGCCACGGGTCAAACGCTGAAACTACACCGCCTGATTGCATGTACTTCAGTTGTGTTGCTCCCATCCGGAAGTTGTTACGAGCAAATTTGTACATTTCGGAGACACTGTCGACTTCCTGGGCCATATTCAGGCGGCTGAAGTTTGAAGACTGGCCAACAGGCGCTGTAAAGTTGGCGAAATCTGCATGGCCACCACGCGTACTGAGAAATGCAGCCGCAGGGTAGAAACGCGGCCCGGCAATGGTCCCGCTGTCGATTGCGCGACGAAGACCTCCATTAGCGCCACCTGCATCTCTTACGGTAGTAAAGCCTTGCAGTAAGTACATCTCAGCCATTTGAGTGCCGTGTATCGCAAGGTCTTCCCAAGTGCTGTTGGCTTCCATTGCGGGTAATGTCGGCCCAGGCAGCATAAGGTGTGCATGATTTTCGATGAAGCCGGGGGTCAATGTCCGTCCTTCTCCATCAATGACTGTCGCATTGGGGGCATCGATCGCATCGGTTGAGACGGCCTTAATCAGATTACCCTCGACCAATACGCTGGCATTCTCGATACGCTGTTCATTCACGCCATCGAAAACATGCACATTGGTAAATAGCGTTTGGGGTTCTTCTTGATCCTGAGCCTGCACGGACGTTGAAAAAGAAAGAGCTGCAGCGACAATTACCGTCGAGCAAAGGGACAATCGTAGATCAGACATAAGTACTCCCTTCATATTCATGTTTTACAAACTGTAGTCTGGAATACCTTGGCTCGGTTGCCACTTTTGAGTTAAGATGTTCGAATGTGATTGAAAAACTGGCCACTGCGGAAAACTAATCTAAACAAGGGTGACGGGCTTGCCTTTCAACTCCACCTCTCAAGAGCATAGCGAGGGCTTTATTCGCCTCTCTTTAGCCGCTCCGTTCCTGCAATATCTGACCGAACGTAAAATCAATCCGCAATCAGCATTGGACCAGGTCGGCTTGAAGGCCGAGCTGCTGTCTGACCCATCCGTATTTGTACACTCAGAGTTGGTTTACGGCTTGGTGAATACTTTCTCAGAGTTGTCCGGTGATCGATACCTTGGCCTGCATGTCGGAGAAACATTTGACCTGCAAGGATGGCCTCCGTTCGCTCAAGCCTTGCAATCGACAACGAGTCTGTTCGAGTTTTTTGCCCGTTTTGTTGGGCTTGTACCGCAGGAGTCAAACTCTGTGCGGCACAGCCTTGTCATTGAAGCTGACAGGGCGACTTATCGAATCGAGAGGCAACAGGAACCGACTGTCCCACCGGTTCAGGTTACCGCTTTTGGAGCCGCAATCTACGTACGCCTATTGCAGACAGTCGTCGGAGACTCCTGGAACCCTTCCCGTGTTCGATGGGAAAGCAGATACATCACTGGCCTGCCTATCAACTACAAGGGGATCGAGGTTGGCCTTGGGACTGATCCCGGAATGCAGATTAGTTTTCCTGTGGAATGGTTGTTTTTGCTCCACGTCTCTGAAGGCTCGACCAAACCATTGGCTTCGCCTCGACAAGATGAAGAAGTGACCGTGGTAGCTGCTTTGCGATCTGTCTTACGCGACAAACTGGACGAAACCGATTTGGGATCAGAGCGGGTGGCTGGATTGCTGGGAATACAGCCGGATCGGTTTCTGAAAGCGCTTCAGCAACAAAGCACGACGCTACCCCGTGAGATCAAACGGCTGCGTGTCGATGTCGCTAAGAAGCACCTCCGAGAAGACAAGATGACAATAGCGGAGATCGGCCTGATGCTCGGCTACTCCGACAAGTCCCATTTCACCCGCTTCTTCCGAGGTCAAACCGGGATGACACCGACCAAGTTCCGCCTTGGTGCTTAATTACGTTACTAGTTCTTGGATTGGCTCTCTATTGCTTGATAAGTGAGGACAGACAAGAACTTGCATTTCATTTCTTGGATCCCCTATCTTTGGATTGCTGAGGGATAGCTATTTCGCCACCAACCGGAATTGGAAGGCGATGAACACCTGAACTATCGAAAAGCGAGCCAATATCAGTGCCTTGGTCGCGCCGTCGGTTCAAATCAATTAATGCCCGGTAATTTCCCGACACGCGCCTTTGCCCCAGCCAGATTTACTGCCTGAAGCCGAGTAGTCGAAGGTGCCTTTTTCCGGGTGTACATTGTAGTGCAGTGTGTAGCCATCGCCAATATACAGGTAGGTCAAAGTGTCGAGGCCGGGGAACACATCCACGTCTTTGTCGATGTCACCTATTGTAATGTGGCCCTTTTGCTGCCCGTCATATTTAACCAGTTTGGCTGCCATTTCCGGATGTTGTGCATCCGGCGCGTCACATTCAAACACGCGCTCTTCGGCAAATGCAGCCGCAGGCAAAAAGGCAAGAAGAAGAGCAATCTTTTTCATTGGATCCCAGTCCGTATTCCGTCACTTTCTCTGCGTCGGCTATTGGCTATTCTGGGCGTAATTTTGTCTAAACTCAGGTCGTAATGCGTTCTCTAACTCAAGCCATATCTCATACCGATACGACGGATTTTTCATCCGCAACCCGAAGGTTCGCAAAAGTATCCGGATCGGCCTCGGGTACTGAGTGTTGAAGGTATGGAGTGGCGATCCCTGAAGGACTCGAACCCTCAACCTGCTGATTAGAAGTCAGCTGCTCTATCCAGTTGAGCTAAGGGACCGCTGAGCCCTTCTTGCGGCTTTTAGCGGGCGGGTTCAAGAGCCAAGCGCATGAAGGTGCTGTTTGGGTCGTTTTCATAGCCTACAATCGGACCGCAATATGAATACCCCAGCGATTCATATAGCTTGCGCGCCGCGTCATAGCCTTGCAGATGGTCAGCGCCAGTTTCCAAAACCAACGCAGATAGTCCTTCATCTTGCGCGATCTGCGCAAGATGTTTCATCATCACCCTCGCAAGCCCCCTACCACGTGCCTCGGCCAAGATATGCACCGATTTGACCTCGGCGGTGCCGTCGGGCAATGCCTTTAGCGCGCCACACCCCAACGGGCGGCCGTCCTCATAAAGCGCCCAAAATCGCACTCCGGTGGCGGCAAGTGAGCCTGCATCCATTGTGTGATTGCTTTCGGCAGGGCCAGCTGCTGCGCTATGCGCGAAATGGGCTTGAATGATGGCGCGCATTTCCTCGGCGCCGGGATCGGCTTCGCGGATGTCGATCATTCAGGATGCCTTGTCAGTGAGTCCAGGGCGCGCGCCGGTCTGTGGCAAAGTTCTCACCATAGCCGCGGGCCCGCAAGTTCGGCTTGCGCTTGTGCGGTTCGCTCACCTGTGCATCGATGCCGTTGTCCTTGGCGTAGTTCAACGCCTCTTCCTTGGAGTCGAATTTCAGACGCACCTGGGTTTGCGTGTCATTGGACGAGGTCCAGCCCATCAGCGGATCAACTTCGCGCGCCGAAGCAGGGGCGAATTCCAAAACCCACTTGCGGGTCTTGGCCGTCCCTGAGGTCATCGCGTTTCGCGAAGGCTGGTAAATCCGTGCGCGCATGTCGCCTCTCCGTATTCACTTGGTGGGCTTGTTTATGCGTCAGAGCGCGGCCCGGGACAAGATGACAATTGTCGCGGGCTGCAACAACATCCTGATGACAGGAACTGTCATTGGCAACGCCTATGATTTTCGAAAGATCAGCCAAAGGATTGAGCAGATGATCCATTATGAACGAACCCTTGAAATCAACGCGACCCCCGAAGCCATCTGGGCGGTACTCAGCCGGTTTATGCAGATAGACGAGATTGCCCCACAGATCGCATATGTCGAGGCCCTGACGCATGGGGCAAATGGCATTGGGTCAAAGCGGCGTTGTTACTTTGAGAACGGAACCTCTTTGGTCGAAGAGGTGACAGAGTGGGACACCAACCGAGGTTACAGCGTGCGCCTGTCCGATATGACAGCGATGCCCCTAACCGATGCGCATGCCACGATCGCAATCGAACCGCTGGACGGGGCTAGCACCCGGGTGATCTGGAGCATCGATTATGCCGTGAAATATGGCCCCCTCGGCTGGTTTTTAGGGCAGACCTTGATGAAAATGATGATGTCGAAGGTTCTTGACAGCAACCTGAAGGCACTGGCCAACAAGGTGAATTCGGATCACATACCGGATGCTGAACCCGCCTATTACTGAATCAGAGGTTCCCAGACCGGATCAGCCCTTGCAGTTGGACAAAATAAGAACAAATGTAGAGGTCTGATCCGGAGCCTGCCTATGCCCTACGCCCATTCCGACAAGACCCAGCTAACCGCCGAAGACGTGCGCGCGCGCCTGAAACTGGAAGGCGGCAAGCAGTTTGTCATGCACACCGAATTCGCCCCGGCTGGCGACCAGCCAACGGCGATCAAGGAACTGACAGGCGGTGTAAATGACGGGGAACGTGATCAGGTTCTTTTGGGGGCAACCGGGACGGGCAAAACCTTCACCATGGCGAAGGTGATTGAAGAGACTCAGCGCCCAGCGATCATTCTTGCCCCTAACAAAACGCTGGCGGCTCAGCTTTACGGCGAGTTTAAGGGCTTCTTCCCTGAGAACTCGGTCGAATACTTTGTCTCCTACTACGACTACTACCAGCCCGAGGCCTATGTGCCGCGCTCAGACACCTACATAGAAAAAGAATCCCAGATCAACGAACAGATCGACCGGATGCGCCACTCGGCCACGCGGGCCTTGTTGGAGCGTGATGACGTGATCATCGTCGCGTCGGTCTCGTGCATCTACGGTATCGGCTCGGTGGAAACCTACGGGGCGATGACTCAGGATCTGAAGGTCGGCCATGAGTATGACCAGAGGCAGGTGATGGCCGATCTGGTTGCCCAGCAGTACCGCCGCAACGATCAGGCCTTTCAGCGCGGGTCCTTCCGGGTACGTGGCGACTCGTTGGAAATCTGGCCCGCCCACCTTGAGGACCGTGCTTGGAAATTCTCATTCTTCGGCGAAGAGCTGGAAACCATCACCGAGTTTGACCCGCTGACCGGTGAACGTGCCGCGACGATGGAGCAAGTTCGCGTCTATGCGAATTCGCACTACGTGACGCCCAAGCCGACGATGAACCAAGCGATCATCGGGATCAAAAAGGAACTCCGCATCCGGCTGGATCAACTGGTCGGCGAGGGCAAACTGCTGGAGGCCCAACGTCTGGAACAGCGCACCAATTTCGATCTGGAAATGCTCGAGGCCACCGGTGTCTGTAACGGGATCGAGAACTACTCGCGCTATCTGACGGGCCGCGCGCCGGGTGAGCCGCCCCCAACCCTGTTCGAGTTCATCCCCGACAATGCCATCGTCTTTGCCGATGAATCCCACGTCAGCGTGCCGCAGATCGGCGGCATGTACCGGGGCGACTATCGGCGCAAGTTCACGCTGGCCGAGCACGGGTTCCGCCTGCCGTCCTGCATGGACAACCGCCCCCTCAAGTTCGAAGAATGGGACGCCATGCGCCCGCAATCCGTCTTCGTCTCGGCCACGCCTGCCAAGTGGGAGATCGAACAGACCGGCGGCGTCTTCACCGAACAAGTGATCCGCCCCACCGGCCTGCTAGACCCTGAGGTTGAAATCCGCCCCGTGTCGATGCAAGTGGACGATCTGCTGGATGAGGTGCGCAAGGTCGCCGCCGATGGCTATCGCACGCTGGTGACCACGCTGACCAAACGCATGGCCGAAGACCTGACCGAATACCTGCACGAACAGGGAATCAAAGTCCGCTACATGCACTCGGACATCGACACGCTGGAGCGCATTGAAATCCTGCGCGACCTTCGCTTAGGCGCTTTCGACGTGCTGGTTGGCATCAACCTGCTGCGCGAAGGGCTCGACATCCCCGAATGCGGGCTGGTCGCCATTCTGGACGCGGATAAAGAAGGCTTCCTGCGTTCAGAAACCTCGCTGATCCAGACCATCGGCCGCGCTGCGCGGAACGCCGACGGCCGTGTGATCATGTATGCCGACAAGATCACCGGCTCGATGGAGCGCGCGCTGAACGAAACCAACCGCCGCCGCTCCAGGCAGATCGCCTATAACGAGGAACACGGCATCACCCCGGAGACGGTGAAGAAGAATGTCGAGGACGTTCTGGCCGGTCTTTATGAAGGTGACGTCGACATGAACCGCGTCACCGCCACCATCGACAAACCGATGCACGGTGCGAATTTGGAGGCCCATCTGGACGGGTTGCGCGAGCAAATGCGTAAAGCCGCCGAGAACCTGGAATTCGAAGAGGCCGCCAACATCCGGGATGAGATCAAACGTCTGGAAGCCGTCGACCTCGCTGTCGCCGACGACCCGATGGCGCGCCAGTGGGCGGTCGAGAAAGCCTCGGAAGACGCAGTGAAATCGCGTGGGCGGTCAACGGCTGGCAGGCCGGGACAGCGGGGTGGGAATGTGAAGCGGCGGAAGCGGTAGGATAAAATTGGCTGTCGAGGTCAAGTTGGCTATTTAGTTGGCACAAGCCTTGGACTGAACCTCTGTACTTTGTCGCGTGGCCTTGATCCGGATCAATGTCGAAACATGAATATGTTGGCAGTGTGCAACGCATGAAGGCTCACAATCCAACCGGCATAGACGCTTACAAACCTGCACAGATTGCAGAACTGGTTGAAACATCTGGTGTCGCAAAGGCACATCTTTCCATCGTTCAAACGCTGACACTTGCAATACTCGCAGGTGTCTTCATCGGCTTCGGTGGGGCCGCCTACACTATGGTTATGACCGGCGTGGATCCCGGATTTGGGCCAGCCCGGTTTCTTGGTGGGGTGGTGTTTTCTCTGGGCCTGATCCTTGTGGTCGTTGGTGGGGCGGAACTATTCACTGGAAACGCGCTGATGACCATCGCGGCAGTGGATCGAAAAATCTCGATGCGTGACCTGTTGAGGAACTGGGGATTCGTGTATCTCGGGAATTTAGTCGGAGCCGTCGCACTAGTCCTGGCTTGCGCTGCAAGCGGTTTGCTGGAAGGACCAATGGGGGCTACTGCTGCAGCGATCGCAAATGGCAAGATTGATCTCTCTCCAACGCAAGCCTTTATGCGAGGCATTCTGTGCAACGCCTTAGTCTGCCTTGCAGTCTGGCTGAGCTTCGCTGCCAGATCGGTCGTGGGAAAGGTCATGGCAATACTCTGGCCAATTGCGACGTTTGTTCTGTTGGGTCTCGAACACTCGATCGCTAATATGTACCTGCTGCCTCAGGGTGCACTAGCAGGTGCCAAACTTGGTTGGGGCGCCACCATCAGCAACCTTTTTTGGGTCACGGTCGGTAATGTAGTCGGAGGCGCAGGCGGTGTCGCGCTCGCCTATCGGCTTGCCTATTTGGGCAAGGCAAGCGGCTGACGCTAGCTCAGGTCCTGTCTCGATTGACGACAGCCATACACTTCATGGCTGCAGCGTAGCATTCTCTCCTCCACGTTTGAAATCACAAATTGTGATTCCAATCGGTTGCCATGACGAAACCCTACACCCTGCCCAGCACGCATGAAGTCCAGAGCGCCATTCACCGGATGCGCGGCACCCGCGTAGTGTTGACCGAGGATCGGCGCAGCAAGCGTAGAATGGAGTTTCGCCCCATCACTCCGAAGCAGCCCAAACTCGTGATAGGGTAAAACCCTATGCTTCACCTCGTCAAAAAGAGGGCGGGAAAACCCCGCCCTGCCAATTAGCCCTTATCCCAATGGGCAATCACATCATATCCAACCGGAGAGGGAGGGCCTTCCATGAATTCGGCGAAATGGCCCCATAGCTCGGCCACTTTGGGCGCGTTCGCGTTCGAGGTCGCTTCGCTTTCCACCACCGAAATCACATAGCCCGAGCCATCCTCGTTCATCACATTGGTAAAACTATGTATGCCAGGCATGCCCATGATTTCGGATTTCAGATCATTCATCTTCGCCGTCGCCGCCTCGCGCGTGCCGGGCTTCATTTTGTATTGGGTAATACGTGCAAACATGACTGTCCTCCCTCGTCTGGCGAAATTGCCATAAGGTGCGACCGGTACGGCCGCGCCGCGCGCAACGTATCACAGCGTTCTGAAATCTCGCATTGATACTTAAAGAATCAGGGCATTTTCAACCTGACGCCTCAACCACATTTGGACACCGACACTTCAAGGTTGCAGCCCAGCGCGCTCTCCTCCACGTTTGACATCACAAATTGTGATTCCAAACGGATGCTATGACGATCCCGAACACCCTGCCCAGCACTCATGAGGTCCAAAGCGCCATTCACCGGGTGCGCGGCACCCGCGTGGTACTGGCCGAGGATCTGGCGCAGTTCTACGGAAAGTCCGTCAGCGCTTTCAATCAGGCTGTCTCGCGCAACAAGGATCTGTTCGAGGGCTACCGCTTTCAGCTGAACGATACCGAGGTTGCTGATTTGCAATCACAGAATGTGATTTCAAAATCCAAGGGCCGCGGTGGCCGGCGGGTTAATCCGTGGGTCTATACCGATTACGGCGTGGCCATCGCCTCGGCCCTGTTCAAGGATCCTCGCGCGATCAAGATCACCCGGATGATCACCGAAGCCTTTGTTGACGGTGCGAACGCGCTGGCCGAAACCCCGCGCAGCGTGCCGGAAATCCTGCCACCCACGGACGCTCCTGCCCCGCTGCTGCCCAATGGCGATCAACTGCGTGATCTGGCCGAAAATATCCTCGATTCCGGTCAACAGAGCCTAGTCGACTACATCGCCAATCCCACCACCAAGCGCCAGCAGGCGGTGGCGATGATTATGAAAACTCTGGCCGAAACCGCGGGAGAAGAGGTCCGCACCCAGCAGGAACGCCTGCGCCTGCGCATCGCGGAACGTCTGGCCACTGGGGATTACACGAATGATGATGACCGCAAGCGCCTGCTGGAGTTATTGCAGGCCATGAAGGGATAATCATCAGGGTTTGAGGAACTTCGCGGTTCCAACGGTTCGCTCACGCGGTGCCTGAGTTTGCCGCGGTGCGTTCCCGGTAGTTCCCGGCATCGCAGTCGTTCGTTGCCGTTGCAGACCACGGGTGCCGCAGGCAACACCGTCACCGTCGGGGTCGTTTCGCTTGTGATAGCCCGGCCGGCCTTCAAAAAATGGCCCCGGAACAAGCCGCTGCACCGTGTCACAGCCTGCCAGCGCGACCAGGTGGACCACAGCCTCATGACGCTCGTAGTCCGAGATGCGCAAATACACTCCGATCGTGATCATTCCGATTGTCAACGGCAGCGCAAGCACCATCAGCAGAATTCGCAGCGGCGACAGAGCTTTCCGACGCATCTCATCCGCACGCCGTTGCCGCCTTGTCATCCGCGGACTAAGGCCAATCTCATCATTTGTATTTCCGGTCGTCATTGAGGCAGCTATACACCCTGTATGTGGCAAAGCCATGGCCATACCGAGCTAAAAAAAACCTACTCCGTCACCGCACCACATGCACTGCGCATTTTGCGTGCCGTACCACATGGGTCGCGGTTGACCCCAACAGCAGATCCTGCATGCCAGGCCGGTGCGAGGCCAGAATGATCAGGTCGGGCTTGTTCACTTCGGCCCAATCCAGAATTGTTCTGCCAGAGTGACCTTCGATCACCTGTCCTTGGGCATTTGGTAATCGAGCAGCCAGCGTATCAAGCTCAGCCTGAAGCGCTTTGCGTGTCTCTGAAAGATATTCCGCCGGCATGTATGAGATCGCATAATCCGGAATGTGCTCGACCACATGCAGCAGAGTGATCTGCGCCTGTGGGGTTGCCAGCAACTTTGCCAGTTTCATCGCCGCCGAACTGTCGCGTTCGGCATCAAATGAAATAGGGACAAGGATGTTGTGGTACATGGCTTGTGCCTCCGTGATTGCGCCAGCATCTTGCCCTGCCTCGCCACAGCGCGCCTTGATTCAGGTCAGGAACCGCCGAATGTTTCGGCAACGTCATACATCACCGGCTCAAAGCTCTTACACAGCTCGTTGATGCGGCGGTTTCGTTCCCGCATTTCCGGCGTACGCAGCATCGCCAGAAAATCATCGCGCCGCTCCCATTGCGAGTAGTTGGCAATCCGGGTCTGGGCGTCATTCACATGCAGCCCTGCAGATATGAACCCGGGTTGTTTCGAGATGAATTCGGCATAAGCATCAGTTAGCGCCTCAAGAAGATCCTGGCAGGTTCCGGGCGTCATCTCAAATGTGGTAATGACGGTCTGATAACTGTCGGTTTTGGAAATCTGCGGCATCTGGCTTCTCCTTTGTAGCTGCCCCCAGCGTAGCACAGCTTCAGGAAATGCAATCCATTTCCTGCAGTTAAGTGCCCCTGCGTTTCAAAAACTTTATCAAACCTCAACAAGTTACTAACCATCCGTTAACCATGACTGCCGATGCTGCAGGCATGGCGCGTCAGTTTTTCATCTATCTGTTGGTCTTTTTAGTGAGCACTCCGGCTTGGGCCGGGGCGTGGCTGCGCGAAAAAGGCTCAAGCTTCACCGCGCTCTCGGTGACCGCTTTCAAAGAAGATGACGGTATCTACAAATATGAATCCGCGCTTTATGCCGAATGGGGGCTGAGACCAAAACTGACCATAGGCCTCGATGCCGAAGAGCATCAGGATCTGTATGGACATGCGTTGGTTTTCGCCCGCTTTCCGGTCGCTGACCTCGGGCAAGCAGGCCGATTTGCCGCCGAGTTTGGCGTGGGTACACATCACCGTCAATACGATGCCTGGGCGATGTACAAAACAACACTCTCTTATGGCAAAGGGATTCAAACCGGATTAGGGGGCGGATGGATCAATATCGACGCCGTGCTCGAAAACCGCACGCATGAGGCTCTAATCCGCAAGCTGGATTTCACGGCTGGCCTGTCCTCGGGACGACGCATTGACCCGCTCTTACAGATAGAAACCTCGTATACTTCAGATCGCCCTTGGTATTGGCGGGTACGTCCCTCGCTGATGTATCGCCCGAAAAAAGGCAACCTCACCTGGATTCTGGGTGCCGAACGCAATTCAGCCAATGACAATATCGGAATCAAATTCGCCCTGTGGCGCAGCCATTGAAGATGGGCCGCCCAAAACTGGGCAGCCCGCCACGTCAATCAGGTATCGATCCGCAGGATCGTAGAGATCGCCCCGCGCAAGCCTTCGGACCAGCGCAGGCGTATATCGCTCTGACTCGCACCCTGTCTCAGTTCAACATAAGGCGCGGTATAGCGTATCGCGTTCGATGCGTTCCTGAGACTGCCCAGGGCCACAACCGAATCACATCCACGGGCGCGCGCCCCAAACGGCAGCTGCCCCTGCGAACTGACGCTCCAGGCCGATGACGCAGAGCTTTGCGTATGTTGCAGCCGCAACGGATTGGCGCAGGGCGTATCGATGCCGTGAAACGTATTATTCTCAAAACACACTCTCTTGTGCCGTTCCGGGTCGAGATCGGCAAAACTGGTATCGACCCGATCCACCCGGTCGATCCGCACATTGTTGACGCGGAACTTGTTCCCGGTCACGGTCAGCCCGTTCAGGAAATGACCCGTGCCATGGGGGCGGATCACCAGATAGCTGAACCAGGGGGCAACATCGCTTGCGTAAAAGATGTTATCCGTGATGCTCAGCGCGCTGAACGAGAAACTGGTGAAATAGTCAGGGTTCGCGTCATGCTCGTTGGTCCACTCGATAAAACAGTTGTCGACATAGTTCTCAGCGATGGACGAACTGTTATAGCCGCCGATGATCACCAAGCCAGCATTGCGCACCCCATTGGCAACATTGTCGCCCTGAAAGAAGTGGTTGCCCAGCACCAGATTGTTGTCGCCGCTCAGCACCGCGAAATGGTGGAACCGGGTCGCGCGGTTGTGGCGCAGCTTGACGTCATTGGCATTGGCGTTCAGTGCGATTGAGCTGCGATCCGGCACATCCAGACTTTCCTCGGTCGACAGGAACTGACAGCCATCAATCAACATCCCCTGACATCCGCGCCCGATCGAGGTAACGCCGCGATCCTTCGGACGACTAATGAAACAGTCCTTCAGCACAAAGGTGTTCCCACCCGGTGACAGCCGGATCGCACTGCATCGACCGTTACACTGGAACTCGATCCCTTCCATGTTGAACTTTTGCAGCGCGCTGAAGCCGCTGAAATCCAGCAGGTATTTAAACGACGTAAAGGTGAAGGTCTGCGTACCCGCCGCATCATAGGTTGGCGCGCTCAGCGTGATCTCACCGGTGCTTTCGTTTTTCGACTGCACATAAACCTCACGCCCAACACCGCTGCCGGTGACCAGCGAGCCAACAGGGATATTGGCCACATTGGCCACATTGGTCAGCGTATCGGGATCAGACGGGCTATAGGTCGCGACCGAGGTGAAGGTTTCGGTATCCCAGGCCGAGCTGCTTTTGACATCAAACTGCCCGTTGCGCACCACCCGACGCGTGGCATAGCCCGTCCGGTTCGGCACCGCTGCCGCCATATCGATAGGCTCGGTCACCGCAATCTTGCGCCCGCCCAGATCCAGCGATTCATGGTCCGAGCTGTTCAGCAGCGCCTGAAACGCCTTTTTGAAGGCCAGCATCTCATCGCCGAAAGCGGTGATATAGGTCGGCAGATCGAAATTCTTGGTCAACAGCAGCATCTTATCGACTGGCATCGTGACGGTGCCGTCGAACGAGACCTCGGATGCCATATTGGTGTTCTCTTCCAGCCGGAACTCACCTTGCGGAATATAAACCTTGCGCCCATTCGCGGCCTGATCCGCCGCTTCAAACGCCGCCGAGTCATCGGTGACCCCATCACCGACCGCCCCGAAATCACGCACATCGACCAGACCGATCATGTCACGCAGGAAGACTGAGGTCACATCGGTGATCTCAATATCATCCACCCGCACCACGGCACCGTTCGTGCCTTCGACATCCAGGCCAAAGTGACCATAAAGCGCCGCATTGCCCCACGGCATGTCCACACCGGGGCGCAGACCTGTGCCCACGATGGCGGTCACCTCATGCACGGTGCCATAGCCGGTCAATTGCACCGCCGGGCCCTGCTCGACCAACCCGTCCACATGCGCATCTCCGGCACCACCGGCCCAGCCCGCGATCCGCACCTCGGGCAGCGGCCCGCTGATCGCCTTCACCCGCGCCTTTATCTGCAAATAGCAACCCGGCAACAAAGGCGTCTGCCCCATGTACCGCAGTCGCTGAGGCTCTGCCGTTTTGTAAATCTCCAGACAGCCCGCAAAATCCGCATCCGCTGGAACGAACACGCCCGTACCCGACCCTTCATAGGTCGGAGAGCCCGGCGTGCCGTCGCCACTGGACCAGACCCCAAGATCAGCCGCATAGGCGGACGGCATGAACACGATGCCGTCGGTGATTGCCTTGTTCATGTAAAATCCCTTTCCCAATCGCGCCAAGCACGCGCGCCAAAACCCGATACCGCCCGGGCCCTGAGCCCAAGCGCATGGGTCTGAGTATCGAAAAGGGATTAATCGCGGCTCTTACCACCGTGACGGTGGTGTTGCCTCAGGCCGCCGGGTCAGAATTGCCCAGCAACTGCACGCCGTTGATCTTCCAACGGCCCTCTTGTTGGATCATCTGGTAATCCAGCAGATGCACCCGTCCGTCGCCATCGGTGATCATGACCTTCTGCCACAAGGCACCGCTTATCTCGCGCAACTCCAGAAACCGCACCTCCGCCGGTCGCCAGACCATCGGATAACCGCGGCGCACCATCACCCCAAAATTGTCCGGGTCGCCAAATAAGCGCTGAATGTTGGGACTCGCAAAGGTAAAAGCGGTGGCAAAATCATCTGCCTTGAAGGCCTGTATCTGGGCCGAGATATTGGCCTCGATCTCCGCATTCTGCGCGAAGGCTCCGGATGCTAGTCCGGCACTCAGGGATAAAGCAAGCAAAAGTCGACGCATGGGGCCACCTCCTGATGCAAGGGTAGCCCCACACTGGATCAGGTCAAATCAGGACAGTTCTCCGGCCAGCGCCTTGTCGATCAGAGCGATCGTCTCTGGCACACCATATAACGCGATGAACCCACCAAACCGAGGCCCTTGCGAAGCCCCCAGCAGCACTTCGTAAAGTGCCGTGAACCAGCCGCGCATCGGATCGAACCGCTCGCGCCCGATGGAATAGACCACGGATTGCAGTGCCTCGTCTTCCATCGGCCCGTCATAGGCTTCCAAGGCCGCCCTCAACGCTTCCAGCGCCTCACGCTCCTGATCCGTCGGCGCGCGATGCTGGCGCGTCGGTTTGACGAAATCGTTGAAGTACCGCACCGCAAAGCCCGCCGCCTGATCCAGATCAGGATGGGTTTGGGCGGTCGCCTCAGGTGCGTATCGACGGATAAATCCCCACAAGGCTTCTTTATCCTCAGCCCCGGAGACCGATGCCAGATTCAGCAGCATTGCAAAGGGAACCATCAGCGTGGACTCGGGCACATTCCCACCATGGATATGCCACACTGGATTATTCAGCTGCGCCTTCAGGTCCTGCCCAGGATAAGCCCGCAACTGCTGATGATACTCATCATACGCCTTCGGGATCACATCGAAATGCATCCGCTTCGCCGTCTTCGGCTTCTGATACATGAAATAGGCCAGCGACTCGGTCGGTGCATAGGTCAGCCAATCGTCAATCGATACACCATTGCCGGACGACTTCGAAATCTTCTGGCCGTTCTCATCGAGGAACAGTTCATAGCTGAAATGCTCGGGCGCACGTCCACCTAAGGCCCGGCAGATCGCGTCATAGATCTTCTCGTTGGTGGCGTGTTCCTTGCCATACATCTCGAAGTCAACGCCCAGCGCGGCCCAGCGCGCACCGAAATCCGGCTTCCACTGCAGCTTAACGTTCCCGCCGGTCACGGGCAGCGTCCATTCCTTGCCATCCTCGTCATCGAAGGTGACAGTGTAGGTCTCGGCGCAAACCTTCTTCATCGGCACGTACAGAACCCGCCCGGTCTCGGGGTGGATCGGCAGGAAGATCGAATAGGTCTGCTGACGTTCTTCGCGCAGGCTTTTCAGCATGATAGCCATGATCTCATCATAGCGCTCAACAGCACGCTTGAGCACCTCGTCGAACTGACCGGATTCATAGAACTCCTTGGCCGAGTAGAACTCATACTCGAACCCGAACGTATCCAGAAACCGGCGCAGCATCGCGTTGTTATGCTCACCAAAGCTATCATACTCGCCGAACGGATCAGGCACCGAGGTCAGCGGACGCTGCAAATGCTGCTCCAAGATTTCCGGGTTCGGAACATTGGTCGGCACCTTCCGCATACCGTCCAGATCGTCCGAGAAGCAGATCAGCTTGGTCGGAATATCCGACAGCGCCTCAAACGCGCGCTTGACCATCGTGGTCCGCGCCACCTCGCCAAAGGTACCGATATGCGGCAGACCCGATGGGCCATAGCCGGTCTCAAACAGCACATATCCCTTCTCCGGAGCGCCCTGCTTATACCGTTTGAGCAACCGCCGCGCTTCTTCAAACGGCCACGCCTTGGACGTCATCGCGGTTTCACGCAGGTCAGACATTTGGATACTCCATCGGGAAACGTGCCAGACACCCCATGCGCCCGGACCGGCCCCTGTTATTGTGCAGGTGCAGTATGAGTCAATAAAGGGGTGGTGAATTTCATGCCTCTATGCGCATGAACACCATGCAATCGATATCTGCTCTGGATTACGAATGTCTGCGACGCGGACGAAGCGGACATTAACTCCGTCGAATTATTCAATCACCGATCGTGCCAGTCGGAATGTTCAAAACAAAGTGTGTTATTGCTTCTGCCAGTAAGTCCGGGCGTGTGACAGGCGCGCCGTGGCTGACACCGTCCACCATCTGCAACTTTGCTGTTTCAATGCTCGCGCCCGTTTGCTCTGCCATAAGTCGATACTGATCGAGCGAGTTTTCTCCAAACATAATCAATGTTGGGCACGTAATCTGAGCGAACTCCTTTGCAGACAAAGGCTTGGCCTGCTCAGCATGAAGATCCGGCAACATTGTATGGCAGTTCTCTAAGTGAACCTTTTGGAAATCTGGATGTAAGTCAAAAAAACCGCCGGATGGCATGCTGTAGACCGCTTCAAGGCCGGTACGCATGCCCGCTTTGGGATCGCCATTTTCGGCGAGAGCATAGGCGGGTTCCAAGCCCTTCCACGCGACCTCGCGCGCTTCCTTTAGCGGGCCTTTCTCTGTTGGCGGCTCGCACTCATACGAAGGTTCGAAGATGTTCAAAGAGAGGACTTTGTTGGGACTGGTTGCGGCGGCGCGCAAGAGAATACCACCGGCGTAGGACCAACCAGCGAGATGCACCGGGTACTCTAGGACTTCCAGCAGGTTGATCAGGTCTTCCGTGTGGATACGCCGCGCGTACGGCTTCTCATCAGGCCAGTTCCAATTGCCAAAATGACGTTGAGTGTAGGCCAAGAATTTCGCGTGCCGGGATATAGGTTTCCAAAGACCACACCAGATGCGGTGATCGGCCCATGCGCCATGCACAAAAAGTATCGGTTCACCGTTCCCTGCTACGACAAGCGGGAAATCGGTTCCCTTGACATCCATCGGATGTGGCGCTGGCATTCCAGCTAAATCAACGTCAATCAGGTTTTGGCTCATTCTTCAAAGCCTAGATCATACCATGTAGCCAAGCAAATTGGGCTTCTAATATTGTGCCGGGGTGCTCCTGAGTTCGGTTCAGCTTTGGGCTCTCAGCGGAAATACACATCACAGCCGAATTCACCCAGCCTCACCAATCGCATTCATTGCACCCCAAAACTACCAGTTGAACCTCTGCGCCCCCCCTCCTATCGTGCGGCAACAGAATTATCATTCAGGACGACCCTATGACCGAGCAAATCCCCCACCCGATGTCCCCGCAGGATTGCCTTGTGGCGATCATGGTGGCGGTTTCCGCCTCGGACGAAAACATCCGAACCGCAGAGCTGGTCAAGATCGAAGGCGCGGTGAACATGCTGCCGGTGTTTGCAGGCTACGATATCGACCGCACGCGCCGTGTCTCGCAAATCGTATTTGACCTGTTCGAGCAGGAAGACGGGCTGGATGCCCTTTTTGGTCTGATCCGTGAAAATCTGCCCGAGCGACTAAACGAAACAGCATACGCGCTCGCTTGTGACGTCGCCGCCGCTGATGGCACTCTGGCCGAAACCGAACTGCGCCTGCTGGAAGAAATCCGGTACGAGCTGAGCATCGACCGCCTGCACGCCGCCGCCATCGAACGCGGAGCCCGGGCGCGGCATACAACCTAACTGCCGTAGAGCGTACCCCAGCGCTCAATCAGATTGCGTTGCAATTTGCGGGACCGACGGTTCCAGGGCCGCGCGCCGTCCGGGCGCTCGCGCGATGCTCGCGGGATCGTGGCGCGGTGCGCGGTATCGGCGGTGAAGATCGCAAAGGCCAGATCAACCCCATCTGCCGTTGTCATATAACCCCCAAGACCCGAGACGAAGTTCAACGTCCCCGTCTTTGCGTCGACCTTGATCGGATGATCCTTGACCAGCTGCCCATTTTTGTCGGCCAGCGTAAAGGACCGAAGCAATGGCCGCAGCTCCTCTGATTGCCCCGCAGCTACCAGCGTCTTGACCAGACCGGCGGGGGCCATGCGCGACGCTCCGCTAAGGCCGGAATGATCGACCATCGCGATCCCATTCGCACCAAAGCGCGCGGCCGCCCAGCGGTTCATTTCAGTGGCGGACTCTTCAAGGCTCTGCGGTGCAACCCCGCGCGCTTTGGTCGCCGCCAGGCCCACCATTTCAGCGGTTATATTGGTCGAATATCTCAGCATTCCCTTCAGGATGCTTTCCAACGGATCGCTCTGATGCACCACCAGCGTGGTCCCTTGCGGTGCTTGCCGCGTTACCTGCACCCGGCCCAGCACGATCCCGTTCACCCGTGCCAGCGTGCGGAACACGTCCCCAGCATAAAGCGCAGGCTTGCGCACCGGCAGCCAGCGTGCCCCGCCATTGCCCAGCGCCCCTTTGGCGACGGTCCAACGATCCTGCCGCGCGCTTGGCTGATAGGTGTAAATCGGCAGGCTGCGATTCTCGACTCGCATCGATGCCATATCCACCGACGGCGTGTAACTTGCGCTGCGCGCATCCATGGTCACGCCATAGCCGGTGCCCTCGCGTTTCCACTCGAAATGCACGCGGTTGAAGTTAAGGGAAATCCCGCTGATCGACGGGCTATAGCCCAGATGATCCGGCTGCCCCGGATCGATGCTGAAGACGTAAGGCAGCGCACCACCATAGACTTTGAACGCGCCCCGAACCTCGGTGATTCCGGCCTTGCGCAGATTGGCTGCCATGGTGGCCAGTGCGTCTGTATCCAGCAGTGGATCCCCACCACCTGCAAGGATCAGGTCGCCTTTCAGAATGCCATTCTCGATCGGTCCATCCGCGATCAAGGTGGTTTCAAACCGATGCTCCGACCCCAGCACATCCAGCGCGTAAAGCGCGGTCAACGCCTTGGCGACACTGGCGGGCGGCAGGCTTTGGCCTTCGCCATATACCTCCAGCGGGGTTCCGGTTTCAACGTCGGCCACGGCAAAGACAACTTCGCCCCTCAGCCCCGCCGCTTTAACCAGCCGCTCGGCCCCGCTGGGCTGCGGCCCGCGCAGCACAGGACGCAAGGATACCAAAGGCGCCTCGGCCAGACCCGTGCCCGGAACCAGAGACGCCCCTAATCCACCCAGAAACAATCGACGCGAAATATGATCAACCATGGGTCTATTAGAATCCCAGAGCTTAAATGCAGACAATCACTAGATTAAGATTATGCGCCAAGAGGAGTCATTCCGGCAACACCTCATCGCTCCAGCCTCCGCGCTTGCGCAACTCGGTCGAGCTGAGATCGACCATCGGCACGTTCACAAAACACCAAGCCGGAGCCTCAGCCCGCCCCAACAAATGCCGCGCCTGCCCGTCGATACGGTATTTAGCGTAAAGCCGCGCCGCCGGTGACATCCGGGCCGAAATTCGGTCCCCCGGCCGCGCCACAACGCCCACCGGGATACTGTCCATGATCAATCGCCAGTCTTTCCAGCGATGAAACTGCGCCAGATTATCCGCGCCCATAAGCCAGACGAATCGGACGCCTGAATAAAGCCGCCCGAGCGCCGCCAACGTATCCGCCGTCGCCCGCGTCCCGGTCAGTGCTTCGATATCCGTGACCTCGACCCGCGGATGCTGCATGACATCGCGCGCCGCTGCGACCCGTTGTGCCAAGGGCGCAGGCCCGCGTTCCTTCAACGGATTGCCCGGCGACACCAGCCACCACACCCGATCCAGCCCAAAGGCCTTCATCGCCTCGCGCGTCACATGCACATGGCCTTGATGCGGAGGGTCAAACGACCCCCCAAACAAACCCACGACCTGCCCGGGCCGCGCATATGGAATAGCATTGCGCTGCATCCCCTGCTGATGTTCAGAACTGACGCGGCTTGTCAATCAATCGGCTGCACCACATCGCCTACCTTGACCTGCCCCGGTCGCACAACCTCAGCGCACCATCCCCCATGCCCCGCACAGCGGAATAGCCCCCCTCGCCCAGCGCTTCCTCCATCCGGCTGCAAGGTGCACAGATCACAGTAAAAAGCAAAATCGCTTCGCCCACCTGCACTTCACGCCCCTTGAGCGCCGCCAGATTGATCCCCGAAACCACCAGATTGCGCCGTAGAATGTCAGGCGCAACCGCCCTCTGCCCCAAATAAGAGCCAATCGCCGCAAGATGCTCCTGCTGGATCAGAGTCACCGCCCGCTTTCCTGCGCGGCTGCGGTCGCCTTGTAGGCCATCGGTTGAGATCATGGCTTCATCCACGTTGACCATCCCTGCCCGACGTTCTGGCCGGAGTCCGATCCAATCAACCCGTCCCGGCTGCGCCCACCCTGCGATGAGAGTTTTCAGTGACATTCCAGACTTTTCCTCCGCATCTCCTCCCCTCATTTAGCAGTCTGGCTCTTCCGGGTGCAGTCGCTAAAAGTAGCGCTGATTGATTTGTGAATCGGATAAAGACATGCGACTGACCATCCCCGAGCCCAAGATCAAACTTTATGAAGACGGGTTCGATGAACACGACAAACTCTCGCGCAAAGCTACAGGCGACAAGCTTTCAAAATTGGTCGAACGGATAGACGACCCACTGGTAATTGCCTTGGACGGAGCATGGGGCTCAGGCAAATCGTTGTTCCTGAAGTGCTGGGTGGGTGAGCATCTGAAGCGAGAGGGAAACACCACTCAAACCGTTTATTTCGACGCATTCAAACATGATTTTCTGGACGATCCTTTGATCGCGCTGACCGGAGCGATTGCCGAACGGTTTGAAGAGTCAGATGACAAAACCGCCCAGAAGGCTTGGGACAAAGCTAAACGAGTGGCTCCTGCTCTTGGTCGGGCAATTGTTCGCGCCGGGGTTTCAGTCGCCACAGCGGGTCTGGTGAATAAAGCAGACGAATTGGCAGATTCCGCAATTAAAACTGCATCGCGCGAACTTGACGAAGCTGTTGCCGAATTCTGGAAAAGAGAAAACGGGAAACGGGCTGCGATGGAGAGCTTTCGTCAAGCGTTGGTCGACTTAACCCAACCAGATGCAAGCGGAACGCCGACGCGAAAGCTAATCGTTGTGATTGACGAGTTGGATCGTTGTAGGCCGGACTTTGCGCTTTCTGTTCTAGAGACAATCAAACATTTCTTTGACGTCGCAGGCATACATTTTGTCCTGGGCGTTAATTTGATGGAGCTACAGAATTCTGTTCGAGCTCGATATGGAGGACAAGCAAACGCAAATGGATACCTTCAAAAATTTATACAAGTTCAATTTGAACTGCCGATTGAATCAAGAAGGTCGGCGGTTCCCACGCTGCCAAAATTCTTGAACTACATATCCGGTCTGACCAATAGCAACGATACTCAAGGAATTGGCCTTTTGAGCCTATACACAGACATCAACCTGGTTGCTCGCCAACTGACGCTTCGCGATATGGAAAGGCTGTGCACTCTGGCAGCCACTACTACTCCACTAAACACGGAATGGGGCGGTAAATACGCAACTTGGTTGATTCCGGGATTGCTCATTCTCAAAATCAAAAAACCGGGACTGTATTCGGCATTACGCGACAGAAAACTACCAATTGAAGAAGTGTTTGAACAAATTGGATTGACTGAACTTGAAAACAAACAGGGAAGCCCAGAGCGTCCTACCAAATACTACTTTCTGAGAATGGTGTGGCGTTACTATTTGGATCCTAGTTTTAACAGCACCGCGGTGGCTCTCATCAAGGTCAAGGACCCCGAAGAGAGCTTTGTGCCAGAAGACTTGCGGGGTGTGCCGCGCAGTGAGCTTCTTGCCACATTTATTAACGAATACCTTGAAGTCTTCCGACCAGTCTGAGTTCTTTAATTCGTATCATTGCCCCCACCAAGCGCATCCGCTATCACACCGCCCAACTCAATTTCCCCGACCCAGAGGACGCGACATGGCCGCCTATCAATATGTCTACCACATGCAGGGTGTCTCCAAGACCTATCCCGGTGGCAAGAAGTGCTTTGAAAACATCCACCTCAGCTTTCTGCCCGGCGTGAAAATCGGTGTCGTCGGCGTCAACGGCGCGGGTAAGTCGACGCTGATGAAGATCATGGCGGGCCTCGACACGGACTTCACCGGTGAGGCATGGGCGGCCGAGGGCGCCAAGGTCGGCTATTTGCCGCAGGAACCGCAACTGGACGAATCCCTGACCGTCCGCGAAAACGTCATGCTGGGCGTGGCCGCTAAAAAGGCCAAGGTCGACCGCTTCAACGAAATCGCCATGGAGATCGCCGAGAACTACTCGGACGAGTTGATGGAGGAAATGACCACTCTGCAGGACGCCATCGACGCCGAAAACCTGTGGGACCTCGACAGCCAGATCGACGTCTCGATGGAGGCGCTGCGCTGCCCGCCGGACGATGCCAACATCGCCAACCTCTCGGGGGGTGAGAAACGCCGCGTGGCGCTGTGCAAGCTGCTGCTGGAAGCGCCCGACATGCTGCTGCTGGACGAACCGACCAACCACCTGGACGCCGAGACCATCGCCTGGCTGCAACAGCACCTGATCGACTACAAGGGCACCATTCTGATCGTCACCCACGACCGCTATTTCCTGGATGACATCACCGGCTGGATTCTGGAACTCGACCGCGGCCGCGGCATTCCGTATGAGGGCAACTATTCCGCATGGCTGGAACAAAAAGCCAAACGGCTGGAGCAGGAAGCCCGCGAGGACAAGTCCAAGCAGAAAACCCTGCAACGCGAACTGGAATGGATGCGTCAGGGTCAAAAAGCGCGTCAGGCCAAATCCAAAGCCCGGATCAACGCCTATAATGAGTTGGCCGAACAGTCCGAGCGCGAAAAGCTGACCCGCGCCCAGATCGTTATCCCCAACGGCCAGCGCCTTGGCGGCAAGGTGATCGAGGTCGAGGGCCTGTCGAAACACATGGGCGACAAGCAACTGATCGAAGGGCTGGACTTCGCCCTGCCCCCCGGCGGCATTGTCGGCGTCATCGGCCCCAACGGCGCCGGTAAATCGACGCTGTTCAAGATGCTCACCGGTCAGGAGCAGCCAGACAGCGGCACCATAACGCTGGGCGACACGGTCGAGCTGTCTTATGTGGACCAGTCCCGCGACGACCTTAAGGATGGCGATACCGTGTGGGAAGCGATCACCGGCGGGGCCGAGATCATCCAACTGGGCGACGCACAGGTCAATTCCCGCGCCTATTGCTCGTCCTTCAACTTCAAGGGTGGCGATCAGCAGAAAAAGCTCTCGCTGCTATCGGGCGGTGAGCGCAACCGCGTCCACATGGCCCGCTTGTTGAAAGAGGGCGGCAACGTCCTGCTGCTCGACGAACCGACCAACGACCTCGACGTCGAAACCCTGCGCGCGCTGGAAGACGCGCTGGTCGACTTCGCCGGCTGCGCCGTCGTCATTTCGCACGACCGCTTCTTCCTCGACCGGATTTGCACGCATATTCTGGCCTTCGAGGGCGATGCGCATGTGGAGTGGTTCGAGGGCAACTTTGAGGATTACGAAGAGGACAAAAAGCGGCGGTTGGGGCCAGATGCGCTGGAGCCTAAGCGGTTGAAGCATAAGAAGTTTGCGCGGTAACTCCGCGCACCTTTTTCATATCGTCAACGCAAATCCCTAAATGTGAACTGCCTGGACCGCTCAGTGAAAATCACAGTTGCGTCAAATGATTCCCCTGCGCCGCCGTCAAACTCGAATAAAAAACCATACCTTTCAATCCCACCTCCATTTATCTTTCTACAGTCGTACCCCGAACCGGAAACCGCTTTCTTGCCGTCAGAAGAAATGGCATATGCGTGGGGGTTGCTTTGACATAGTCGAATTGGGTCTTCAGTCTCGCTCCTCAGGGTCAAGCTCAGATCCGCAAAATCACCCTTTAGTCGTGAACTGCTCACGCAAACTTCAAAGAACTGAGTAGTCTTGCAGTCAAAAAGTCCAGATGAGTTTCCATAACTGGAAACCCGTTGCGCACTTTCTACAATTTCCTCATTGCTACTTGAAGTTGCGCCAGAAACGATATCGCTCCAAATCCTCATACGGCAAGTTCTGTTGCTAATTATTTCTTCACCAAGTTCTTCTCTCAGCACACCGACATATTCTTCTGCTAAAAAATCACCATCGCCTTGTATGCCAACATCAACTAAAATTCGGGCCAAGTTTGTTAATTCCACTCCAGCTGTTCCACTTGCCTTGACTTCGCTGTAAGTGCCATCCTTTGCGAACTCGCCGCATACAAGTACAACCGCCTCTCTAATTCTTCTAAGGTCTTCGTCTTGAATTGATTGCGCCTGCAGCGCACTAGAAAAATTGCAAAGCAAACAGATAGTTTCAGAATAATTCTTATCTAACACAGCCTAAAGTTTGATACCAAAAGTCATTCTAACAGTTTAAGCCCAAGGTTAGCGACTAAAAACTAGCAAGCGTGGGATGGTGTTTCACCCCACCACTCACTCAACGATCGTACCCGAACACCCGCACGATCTTTTTCCGCACGCCAAACCACTCCCAACCTCCAACCTTCCAAATGATGGGGTGAAACCCCATCCTACGGCTCTCCGAACGTGCCATCGGTGACCATATCGCTCTACTCCGGATCAACCCGGCGTGCACGATTATCGCGATGGATCGACGAATATGGCCAATCCGTTGGATGCTCCACCAACCCATGTTTGACCGGATTGCCCCAACAATATGTCATATGATTGCGGTAATCTCGTTCGTCTCCGATACAATGTTCCCAAAACCGACGTTGCCAAATGGGCGCTTCGCGTTTGTCGGCCCGTAGGCCGGGCTTCAGCCCGGCATATCTGCCAGACGTCACGACGGGCAGATGTTCGGGGGTGGGTGCCGGGCTGAAGCCCGGCCTACGCCGCGACCTGTTCATATGCATGGTAAACCGAGCCTTAATCGCACCCCACCGCGTTGAATAATCCGCGTCCCCCGGCGGCAAGGTCCAAACCGCGTGCAGGTGATCTGGCAACACAACAAATGCATCGCACCAGAACGGCCGCTCCCTCTGCGTCATCACAAAAGCCACGCGCAAATACGCCACCTCTCGCACCAGCAAATCCGACGACCGGTCGGCCAAAGACACAGTGAAAAAAGTACTTGGCTCCGGGAATGCGGACGCGTCGATAATCGCTCATGCTGTAACTTGATCATGACAAGGGTTAACGGATTCTGAATGTCGCTCCGACGCGCCCGATAAATAACTAGGCCTTATCAAAGGTCCACAAACCAATAACCAAAACCATCGGCGGATTCTTGTACAAGACGGACGATTGCCCCTCAAACCCTTGTACAAACCATACAATCCGCCCTTGCCACACGGCCTGACCGATGCCATATCCAAGAGGCTTACGTTTTTCTATTTCGACCCACTGTCTCCTTTTACGGCGCTCAGTCACTCGATCCAGACTACGACGCCAGGCTGCCGCAACTCCGTGGGCAGCACCAAACAGGAGACAACGGATATGCCCGCAGGCACCGTGAAATGGTTCAACACCACCAAAGGCTACGGCTTTATCGCACCCGAAGATGGCGGCAAAGACATCTTCGTACACATCTCGGCTGTCGAGCGTTCGGGCCTCACCGGTCTGGCCGACAACCAGAAAGTCACGTACGAGCTGCGCGCTGGTCGTGATGGCCGCGAAAGCGCGGACAATATCGAATTGGCCTAAGCCGTTCAAAGGGCGGGATTTTTCCCGCCCATCCCATAAGCCCGCATTGAGTGTGTGGCAAAGGGAATACATCACAATCGGGTTATCCTTCCCCGGTGATTGACCAAATCGGCTATCATTCCAAAACTAGCGTTATGATTTCTTTGGTCATTTGAGGGATGTCACCATGTTCACACGCCGTGTCTTTCTGGCCGGTACTGCTGCCAGCCTGTTGCCGGGTGTTGCCAGCGCCAAGAAAGCGGTCGAGTATGATCCGACGCCGCAATTCGTGCGCATCAAAAAGCAATTTCAGCCCGGTCAGCTGCTGGTCGCGCCGCGATCCTTTTACCTTTATTATGTAACCGAGCCGCGCAAAGCGATCCGCTATGGCTGCGGCGTCGGCAAAGCCGGACTGGAGTTCACCGGATCGGCCACCATAGACGTCAAGAAAGAATGGCCGACCTGGCGACCCACCAATGAGATGATTGAGCGGGACCCTGTCACCTATGCCAAGTTCAAAGACAATGATTATGTCCAGCCCGGCGGCGGAGACAATCCTCTGGGCGCGCGCGCGCTGTATCTGTTTCAGAACGGGGTGGACACGTATTTCCGCATTCACGGCACAACGCAGCCGCAGACCATCGGTCATGCAGTGTCAAATGGATGCATTCGGATGCTGAATGAGCATGTGATCGATCTGTATAACAGAGTTCCTATCGGCACGGTGGTCACAGTGGTCTAAGCCCCCGACCAATCGACGTCGTCAGCTTCTTCGATCATCAAACGACCTTCGGGCCAAGGACGTGTCAAACTCTGCGCCTCGTCTTCAGACCCATGCAACCAGCGCTGAACGTCCCGCGCCTCCAGCAGCACTCCCATTCGGTGATGGATCGGCTTTACATCAGCATTGGGTTCGCATGTCACCGCTGCAACCTGATCCACGCGTAGCCCGCCCGGGGCTTCCCAAGTGTCGGTGATCGCAGCAAATAGCAGTGGAGCCCCGTCCTTGGCGGCAATCCGCCAGGCCGTTTTGCGCCGTTTCTCTCCGGTCCACTCGTACCAACCATCAACAGGGATGATTGCGCGCCCGACTCCTTCGAAGGCGCTCTTGTCAAAAACCGTCTCGGAACGGGCGTTGATAATGGTCTCCATGACAGGGCGCCCGCGTGCATTTACTCTGCCGACCGGAATCATGCCCCATCGCATGGCCTTTAACCCATCACCAGTCAGTACAATCACTTCCTGACCCGGCTGGATGTTCCTTCGCTCTGGTTGAGGACCAAAGTTGTCTTCCACATTCAGCAACCTCGCGATCTCGCCAATGGGTATTGTGAGGGAAAACCGGCCGGGCATCGCGTACTCCTATTCGGCAACGCGCTCCGTAAGCGCCAAGACAAAGGGGCCCAGCGTGTCAACGATCAGCGCAACGCCTTGGGCACTTGGATGGATACCATCAGATTGCATGAACTGGCGCGCGGCCGCCGGATCGCCTTTGGTTGTGAGCCCGTCAAAAAAGCTTTCCACATAAAGTGCATCATATTGCTCTGCCAGCTCTGGATACATGGCATCGAAACTCTGCTTGTAATCGGCTCCGTAGTTACCAGGCGCCTGCATTCCAATTATAAGCACCTCGACATCCGCGGTCTCTGCAACACGCAGTATTGTCTCGAGGTTTGATCGAGCAACGCTCGGATCGATGCCACGCAACAGATCATTGCCACCAAGTGCAACAATCATGCCGTCGACCTCTGGTGTCAGGGTCCAGTCAACGCGGGCAGCGCCCCCTGCGGTCGTATCTCCGGAAACACCGGCATTGATCAACCGAACCTCCGCACCTTCTTCCTGAAGCCAACGCTGTAGTTGCGGCACGAACCCGTCTTGTTCCGGCAGCCCATATCCTTGTGTTAGGGAATCTCCGAGCGCAGCAATCACAATTGGCTCTGCCGTCGCTGCAATTCCGCAACAGATGAACATGCCCGAGATCAAACCCTTGCGTAGCTTCTGTTTCACGCCATATCCCAATGGACTGTACCCCTCTTGATGGCCTGATCAATGACGACACCCATTCTTTCGCTCCAAGATGCCGCATTATCGCTAGATGGCAATGCCGGAAGGGTGGAAATTATGCACGACATCTCTCTGTCTGTGAACCAAGGCGAGACGCTGGGGTTGGTCGGCCCTTCTGGTTCAGGGAAATCCTCACTGCTAATGCTGATGGGCGGGTTGGAACAGGCGACCGGCGGACGTGTCACGGCATTGGGCCATGATCTGACGGAAATGAGTGAGGATGCACTTGCTCGGTTCCGGCGCGATGCGATGGGCGTCGTGTTTCAGAATTTTCACCTGATCCCGACGATGACCGCGCTTGAGAACGTCGCCACCCCGCTCGAACTTGCAGGGCATAAGGATGCTTTCAAGCGCGCTGAGGCCGAGCTAGAGGCTGTGGGGCTGTCACATCGAAGCGATCACTACCCGGCGCAATTGTCAGGTGGCGAGCAGCAACGTGTGGCGCTGGCCCGTGCGTCGGCCCCACGCCCTAAGATTTTGCTAGCAGACGAACCCACAGGAAATCTGGACGAAGCCAACGGTGCGGCGATTATAGATCTGTTGTTCGGTCTACGCGACCGGCATGGTGCCACCCTGGTTCTGGTCACGCATAGCCACACGCTGGCGCAGAAATGCGACCGCGTCGTGCGGTTGCGGGATGGACGCATCGCTGAAGAGTCGCAGCGCGAGGCAGCCGAATGAGCCTGCGTCTGGCAGGACGACTGGCACGGCGCGAACTCCGCGGTGTGCTGCGTGGATTTCGGGTGTTTCTGGCTTGTCTGGCCTTGGGCGTTGCAGCGATTGCCGCGGTCGGCATGGTCCGCCAAGCAATCCAGACCGGCCTTCAGCAAGAGGGCGCATCGCTACTGGGCGGGGATGCGCAACTGGAATTCACCTATCGCTTTGCCAATGATCAGGAACGCGCTTGGATGGAAAAAACCGCACATGCGGTTTCAGAGGTTGTTGATTTTCGGTCTATGGCCGTAACGGGAAACGGGACGAACATGCAACGTGGGCTGACCCAGGTTAAGGCTGTGGATGACGCTTATCCGCTGTTAGGTTCGGCGATCCTTGAACCTGAACTTACTCTGACCGATGCCTTTGCAGGTGCCGATGGGCTGCCTGGTGCAGTCATGGCCCCCTCTCTGATTGACCGCCTAAACCTGACGATTGGCGACCAATTTGAACTTGGCACGCAGAGATTTGTTCTGATGGCCGCGTTAGAGCACGAACCTGACGGCGCGGCTGATGGGTTCTCGCTTGGGCCGCGCACATTGGTCCGGACAGAAGATCTGCAGTCCTCCGGCCTGTTGGCGCCGGGCACTTTGTTTTCAACTAAGTACAGGTTGGACCTGCCTCAGGCTGCCGAATTGGATGCGCTGTCGCTGGAAGCGAAGCAGGCCTTCGAGGGGACCGGCATGCGCTGGACCGACGCTCGCAACGGTGCGCCGGGAATATCTGAATTCGTAGGCCGCCTCAGCGCGTTTCTGGTTCTGGTGGGCCTGTCGGGATTGGCCGTTGGCGGGATCGGGGTGTCTGCTGCCGTGCGAGCCTATCTTTCCCAAAAGACGGAGACGATTGCGACATTGCGCACGTTGGGCGCTGATAGGGCGACAATCTTTCAGACCTATATGATTCAGATCGCCGTTCTGTCGAGCATCGGTATTATCATGGGCTTGGTCCTGGGCGGTGTGTTGCCGCTGCTACTGGCCCCCGTAATCGAAACGCAATTGCCAATCCCCGCAGTCTTCTCGCTTTATCCGCAGCCACTGTTCGAGGCCGCACTTTATGGTGTGCTGACCGCGTTCCTGTTCACACTCTGGCCGCTGGCCAGAACCGAGGAGGTGCGCGCAGCAACCTTGTTTCGGGATGCGCTAACATCGGCGCGCAGTTTCCCGCGCCTGATCTATGTCGTAGCGACCGCTATTGGCTTGGCCGCACTGATCGGAGCCGCTGCATGGTTCAGTGGTTCAACCCGATTGACCCTCTGGACCAGCGCGGGGTTGGCCGGGGCGCTTACTTTGCTGGCCCTTTCTGCCTTTGCCATTCGCAAATTGGCCCGCGCGGGCGCGCCTTGGACCAGAGGCCGCCCTGCCCTGCGGTGGGCCTTGTCCGCCATTTCTGACCCACGCGAAGGCGCAGCGTCGGTGGTTCTGTCCCTTGGGCTCGGCCTGTCGGTCCTCGCAGCGGTGGGACAAATCGACGGCACCCTGCGCAATGCGATCTCGGGGAACCTGCCAGAAGTGGCACCCTCATATTTCTTCGTCGATATCCAGAAGGATCAGATGCCCGGGTTCAGCGAACGTCTCGACACTGACCCCGCCGTCAGTCGGGTAGAAAGCGCTCCAATGCTGCGCGGGATCATTACCAAGATCAATGGACAACCCGCGCGAGAGATTGCAGGCGATCACTGGGTTCTGGACGGCGACCGGGGCGTGACCTATTCCGCCCAACCGCCGCAGAATGCCCGCGTGACCGACGGAGTGTGGTGGCCCGAAGATTACAGCGGCCCTCCACAAGTCAGCTTTGCCGCCGAGGAGGCTGCTGAGATGGGGCTTAAACTTGGGGATGAACTCACGGTCAATATCCTTGGCCGCGATATCACTGCTGAACTGACCTCATTACGCGAAGTTGATTTTTCGACCGCTGGAATGGGATTTGTCATGTCGATGAATCCCTCCGCGCTGGCGGGCGCGCCGCATAGCTTCATCGCAACAGTTTATGCCGAAGAGCAGGCCGAAGCCGCCATCCTGCGCGATCTGGCGGGGCAATATCCCAACATCACGGCGGTCCGCGTCCGCGATGCCATTGACCGGGTCTCTGGTTTGCTGGCGGGCCTGGCAGCAGCTACCTCGTATGGCGCAGGCGTGTCCCTGCTGACCGGTTTTCTGGTGTTGATCGGTGCTGCCGCCGCAGGAGAGCCAGCGCGCAGATATGAAGCGGCGATCCTCAAAACTCTGGGCGCGGACCGGGGCCGCATCCTGCGCAGTTTTGCCTTGCGAGCTATTCTGTTGGGGGCCGCTGCCGGATGTGTCGCCCTGTTGACCGGTATTTTGGGCGGCTGGGCCGTGGCCACATATATCTTCGACACAGATTTCGCGATTATCTGGTCATCCGCGCTCGGGATCGTTATCGCGGGCGTCGCGGTAACGCTTGGCGCGGGGATGCTCTTTGCGCTGCGCCCGCTTTCAGTGCGTCCGGCGCGCATTCTTCGCGCCAGTGACTAAGTTCAACGCACGCACGCGACTGGCTGTAGTATCTTCAGCAACTGGTCGTTGTCACAAACCAACGCATCAAGCGTGATTTCGTCTAAGGACGCATAAAACACCTCAGCCGCATCCTGCAGCGCCAATCGCAAGCGGCAGGCATCGGTCAGCGGGCATGTATTGTCTGCATCCGCAAAACACTCGGCAATCGGCAATCCACCTTCAACATGGCGGAACACAGACCCGACCCGGATCTGATCTGCCGAGCGGGCCAGCGTCATGCCGCCATTGCGGCCACGTTGGGTACTGAGATAATCCAACTGGCTAAGCTGGTTGATCACCTGCGCCAGATGGTTCTCGGAGATGTTGCAGACTTCTGCAATCTCAGCCTTAGTAACCAGCCGATCCTGATGCGCGGCACAATACATCAATACGCGCACCGCGATATTCGTCCGTTTGGTAATCCGCATGAGGGCCTCCCGAATCTCAAGATGAAGCCTTATTGCATGTTCTGTAAAAAGACTGTTTGACATACATCAATCGTCAAAGAAGGACACGACCCGCATGGCAGACCCCTATTTCTTCGGCTATGGCAGCCTCGTGAACCTGTCGACGCACGATTTTCCCGACCCGCGCCCGGCGCGTCTGAAGGGCTGGCGGAGGGCGTGGCGGCACACCGATCTGCGCCCGGTCGCCTTTCTGACTGCGATTCCAGATCCCTTGTCAGAAATCGACGGCATGATCGCTCACGTGCCCAAAAACGACTGGGCCGCGCTGGATGAACGGGAATGGGCCTATGAACGCCTGCCTGCCACGCGATCAGTCTCCCATACGCTGACGCAGGAGGCAGAAATCGCCGTCTACGCTGTGCCCCATGACCGCCATACAGCGCCCAGCAATCACCATCCACTACTGCTGAGCTATATCGATGTCGTGGTGCAGGGGTACCTGAGGGCATTTGGATCGGACGGCGCTGATCGCTTCTTTGCCACAACCGATGGCTGGGACGCGCCGATTTTGAATGATCGTGCCGAACCGCGATATCCGCGTCATCAGCAACTCAATCTCACCGAGACTGAATTCGTGGACGACCGTCTGAAGCGCGTATCGGCTCGTATTTTGCAGCCCGGAGACCAAAGAAAAGCAGGCCAACTGCCTGCCTCCTTCGTGTTTTAAGATACTCTCTGCGGGTCAGCCCCGCGCGCGGATCACCTGCAGCAGCGGCAGCAAGGTCGCCATCTCTGGCCCGCGCTCCATCCCGGTCAGCGCTTTGCGCAGCGGCATGAACAGGCCTTTTCCCTTACGGCCCGTGGCCTCTTTCACCGCCTTGGTCCAATTCGCCCAGGTATCTGCGTCGAACGGACCTTCGGGCAGCAGGGCCACCGCCTCTGCTATGAATTCACGATCTTCATCTGCGATCAGAGGTTCGGCCCCATCGCGGCAAAGATCCCACCAGCCTTTGAGATCGCTCAAGGTGGTGATGTTTTCACGCGCCATGGTCCAGAAAGGTTCTGCCAATTCATCCGGAACACCCGCCTCTGCAACGGCATCCGCAACTTCGGCCAGAGGCAGCGATTGCAGGTGCTTCGCCGTCAGCGGGAACAGGTCCTGCACGTCGAACTTGGTTGGTGCCGCGCCAAAACGGTTGATGTCGAACCCGTCGATCAGCTCGGACATCTCAGCACGCAGCTCAACCGGATCAGAAGAACCCAGACGCGCCATCAGGCTCAGCAGGGCCATTGGCTGCACGCCCTGCTCTCGCAGATCACGTAAGGCCAGTGTGCCCAGACGTTTAGACAGGGCCTCACCCTGCGGGCCTGTCAACAGAGAGTGATGCGCAAAGCGTGGGCAGGTGCCGCCCAACGCTTCGATGATCTGAATCTGCGTCGCCGTGTTGGTGACATGGTCCGAACCACGCACCACGTCGGTCACGCCCATCTCGGTATCATCGACCACGGACGCAATCGTATAGAGAACCTGACCATCACCCCGGATCAACACCGGGTCGGATACCGAGGCGGCATCGATCGAGATGTCGCCCAAAATGCCATCGTTCCACTCGATACGCTCGTGGTTCAGTTTGAACCGCCAGACGCCGTTGCCACGCTCAGCGCGCAGGGTTTCTTTCTCGGCGTCGCTGAGGTTCAGCGCGGCACGGTCATAGACCGGCGGCTTGCCCATGTTCAGTTGCTTCTTGCGCTTAAGGTCGAGCTCGGTGGGCGTCTCGAACGCCTCATAGAACCGGCCCATCTCGCGCAGCTTGTCGGCGGCCTCGGCGTAGCGGTCCAGACGCTCCGACTGTCGCTCAACCCGGTCCCAATGCAGGCCCAACCACTCCAGATCCTGCTTGATCGCGTCGACATATTCTTCCTTCGACCGCTCGGGATCGGTGTCATCAATGCGCAGAATGAACGTACCGCCAGCTTTGCGGGCGATCAGATAGTTCATCAGGGCGGTGCGCAGGTTGCCCACATGGATGTAACCGGTGGGCGACGGGGCAAAACGGGTCGTGGTCATGGAAGTCTCCTGTTGGCGCGGCTCATGTCACATGGGCGCGTTTTTGTCCAGCAGGGCGTTCAGGTCGGCTCTACCGGCCACATATCATACAGGTGTTCGAGCCCAGCCTTGATGAGTTCACGAAGCACGTCGAGATCGATGTCTGACAACTTGTTCACGTAGAGGCAGGATTTCCCCAGCTTGTGTTTACCCAGTCGAGACAGGATATTTCCGAAATCAGCATAACCCGGCATGATGTAGATGGAATGCGCAGCCTTGCGCGGAGAGAACCCGGTCGCCAAAAAATCGCCTTCCCGCCCGGAAGCATAGCGATAGTGATACCGGCCATAGCCAATGATCGACGGACCCCACATCACTGGGGTAAACCCGGTGGTATCCTGAAAGAGCCTGTCCAGCACTTGCGCCTCGTCCGCCTTACGCAGCGGCTGAACGGTCGCCAGAAATTCAGCAATATTTTGCCCGGTGGGCACTGTTTTGTTCTCAGATCGCGGCATGAACAAAAATTAACACGTAATGTTCATCCATGCAGTCCATGTATTGGGTCTATAACTGGCAAGAGAAACGCTCCGACCTATTTCCACTACTGGCGTTCTGACAGGGAGACTTAGATATGACGATCAAATTGACTCGCAGGGCTGCTCTGAGTGCCGCTGCCGCATTGCCTTTTGCCTCTGCCGCGATGCCGGCTTTCGCAGCTGGTAAGCCGAGCAAAGCAAATTCGACCATCGCAAAATCATTCCAGTTGGGCGATTTCACAGTTACCACCCTGCTCGACGGCAGCGTGCCACGTGATGAGCCAAAGGCACTATTCGCAGCTGAAGTATCTGACGACGAATTTGCAGCAATCTCTGCGGAAAACTTCATTCCAACTGATGTTGCGCAATTCTTCTTTACTCCGACACTGGTCCATACCGGCTCTGAACTGGTGTTGTTCGACACAGGCTTGGGTCAAGGCGGTATCCAAGCCGCGCTGGCTGACGTAGAAGTCTCACCTGACCAAATTGATGTGGTCGTGATCACGCACATGCACCCCGACCATATCGGAGGCATGACAACGAATGACGCTCCGACATTTGCGAACGCCCGATTTGTAACCGCCGCGCCGGAATATAATTTCTGGTCTGCGATGGATGCGGGCAACCGCGTCGGAGATATGGTTGCAGCGAAGGTCACACCCCAAGCCGAAAAGATGACGTTCCTTGACGATGGTGGAGAGGTCACTTCGGGAATAACAGCGATGGCGGCTCACGGACATACGCCTGGTCACACGGTTTATCATCTGGAAAGCAATGGACAACGATTGGTTCTGACGGCCGATCTGGCAAATCACTACGTCTGGTCATTTGCGCGCCCCGAATGGCCCTTTAGCTTCGATATGGACGCTGCAGCGGCTACCGCGTCGCGTCGGAATGTGCTGGGTATGCTGGCCGCAGATAAAATACCCATGATCGGCTATCACATGCCTTTCCCAGCTGCCGGGTACGTTGAAACACGCGGCGAGGGGTTCCGGTTCGTACCGGTCAGCTATCAAATGATGGGCTAGGGCCTAATAACCAGGATCTGGCCGTACTTTTGAACCATCCGTGAAACGGGACAGGCGAAAGGCGGCTGGATCAACGCAGGGCGTGCTATCGGTGACAATATCCGCCATCAGCCGACCTGCGCCTGGCCCAATCCCAAAACCATGGCCGGAAAACCCGGTTGCGATATGCAGACCCGGGAATTCGTCTACTTTTGAGATAACTGGAATCGCATCCGGGGTCACATCGATCAGCCCGGCCCAGCTTTGGACGATCTCTGCCTCCTCAAGTACTGGCATCGCTTTGCGAGCGTTGGACCAGGCCTTTCGCAACACTTTTCGAGAGGGCTCGGGATCCAGCACCCGGCAGTGCTCAAACGGAGTCACATCGGTGGGCAGCCAAGTTCTGTCCTCTTTTGCCTCGACCATCCAGCGGCGCGACAGGCGAAACCGCAAGGAACGCCACTCTTGCCGAAACGCTGGCAAGAACTGAAGGCCGAGTCGAAAACTGTCAGGAACGATATCCACAGTATTCTCGTGACCCGACGCAATCGTATAGCCCCCGTCCGCACGTTTGCGAATGGCGAAATCATCACTCCAAAGCGATTCCTCCGGCCCGGACTCTACCGGTGAGGTCCGCAAGACTGTATTCAGCACCTTGAGTTGGGGCAGAGCGATACCTGCGTTCCCCGCAAAAAGACGCGACCATGCCCCACCCGCCAACACCACCTGACTGCAACGAACTCGCCCTCGTTCGGTGAAGACACCTGCAATCCGACCTGCCTCGAGATCGACGCTGCGCACTGCGCATTGTGTCATGATCGCGGCCCCACAATTGCGGGCCGCCTCGGTCATTGCGGGGGCCGCCCATTGCGGCTCAGCCCGTCCGTCTTGCGGCATATAGAGCCCAGTCTGCGGTTTCATGGTGGAGTTTGGAAATAGTGAGGCCAACTCAGCGTGCGATACCATACGGGCACCTGTCTGCTGCCCTTCAACATGCTCCAACCACCGCGTCAAGTTACCAACGTCGCGTGTGCCTGATGCGCCAAATACGATCCCCGACTGAACATAGCCCGTGCTCCGCCCAAGGCGTTCATCCAACCCACGCCAGATGCGCAGAGCTTCCTGCATCAATGGGATCTCGCGTGGGTCGCGCATCCCAAGCCGGACCCAACCCCAGTTACGCGAACTCTGTTCACCGGCGATCCGGCCCTTTTCGCACAACAGGACGGAAACGCCACGCTCGGCCAACTCAAAAGCCGTCGAGGCACCAATTATTCCGCCACCAATAACGACGACATCCACCGATTTAGGAAGGGTAATATCAGATTCGACGGGAGTCGGAGAAGGACCTGGCATCAACCGCTCGGAAGTTGTTTATCGAAGCGGTATCCAGCCCGAGAACGCGTATTCTGGCAATGAGAAATGGAGGTGGGTCAACTGAATGCAACAACCTGTTGCCTATCAGCCAGCCCATTACGCACCACGCAGCGCTGGTTGTTCTTAATCAGGCAGCGCCGGACAGTTGCTCCCATGTTTGGCGCAGGAAAGATCTGCGGCCAGTATCAGGCTTTGCAGCAAGAACTTCTTGCGAATTCAAGGATGGAAATTCCGGTCGCGTCGGCTCATTGTCTGTAGCCGGCGGCGGCGCAAGATCCTCTTTGTTCAGAATTTCTGCGATCGAAGAATCAAGCGTTTCTTCATCCAGCTTGCGCGGCTCAGACTCCATTGTTTTCCATTGCAATGGAGCATGAAGCGATTTGTCATATCCATTCGTCATTTGACCACCATCACCTTTACTGACACCCAAAAACACGGATGCCCCATCTCAAATCAACAATCACGGTCGCAGTTTCTGAAATAGCAGAGCGGCTTACCGGATTACGTCACATTCACCTCACGCAAGGCGAACTCTTGACACAAATGTGGCAAAAAAAGGACCCAATTACAAGCCGAACGTGCGCCAGATCTCCATAACCAGTTGTCATGTATGGACAATTATTATGACTTAAGCCAACTGCCGACGAATTGGAAACAATCATAGCGATAGAAACTGATCCGGCTCTTAATTCTGATCGCGCCAGCGATTTACAATCGGGTAACGACGATCCAACCAGAAGGCCCGCGGGGTCAGCCGTGTGCCCGGCGCGGACTGGAAGCGCTTGTACTCACTGATGTAAATCAGGTGCTCAACGCGCCGCGCGTCGCCTTCATCAAAACCTGCCGCTACGCAATCGGCGATCGAGCCATCCTTATCCACCAATATATCAAGAATGGCGTCCAGAACTGGGTAATCCGGCAGGCTGTCGCTGTCTTTCTGATCTTCACGCAATTCAGCGCTCGGTGGCTTATCGATGACCGAGGGACGGATGACCACTCCTTCGGGGCCCATCATCCAATCGCAGTGATTGGCGTTGCGCCAGCGACAGGTCGCGAACACGCGGGTTTTGTACAGGTCTTTGATCGGATTGTAGCCTCCGTTCATGTCGCCATAAATAGTAGCATATCCTACCGCGACCTCGGACTTGTTGCCGGTCGTCAGCAGCATCTCACCAAACTTGTTCGAGATCGCCATCAACAACAGACCACGTAGGCGGGACTGAACATTTTCTTCGGTCAAATCTTCCTCGCGCCCGGCAAATAGCGGGGCAAGCGTGTTGGTCACCGCTGTCCGACCTTCGGAAATCGGAACAAAATCATAGTGAACTCCCAACGCCTTCGCGACGGCTTCTGCATCATCCAGAGAGCTTTGGCTGGTATATTCTGATGGCAACATAACGCAGCGCACATTGTTCGCCCCGATGGCATCTACCGCAATCGTTGCAACCAATGCTGAGTCAACACCCCCTGACAAGCCAAGCACCACCTTTTTAAAGCCGGTTTTAGCCATGTAGTCGCGCAGAGACTGCACCATAGCGCGATAGTCCTGCTCCCATGCATCTGGCTGCGGCACCACCTCTGCAAGTTCGATTCGCCAGCCGTCGTCGGTGCGCATCAGATCGATGTTTTGCACTGCTTCATCAAAGACCGGCATACGGAATGCAAGCTCTCCGCCGGGGTTCAGACCAAAAGTGGCACCATCAAAAACCTGATCATCCTGCCCGCCGACCATGTTCAAATAGATCACTGGCAAGCCTGTCTCGACCGTACGCGCCACCATATGGTTCAGCCGGATGTCGTATTTGTCTCGGAAATAGGGCGACCCATTGGGGATTAACAGGAACTCAGCCCCGGTTTCCTCGAGTGTTTCGGCGACATCCTCGTGCCAGCCATCCTCGCAAATCGGACTCCCCACCCGGACGTTACCGACCGCATAGGGTCCACCCATTGGACCTGCGTCATAGAGCCGAACCTCGTCAAAGACGGTTTCATTTGGCAAGTGATGCTTGAGAACCTTGCTTACGATCTTCCCACCTTTGAGGACCAGATACGCGTTATAAAGCTTGTCTTCCTCGACCCAAGGACCTCCGATTGCGAGCGCAGGGCCCTCGGCGCAGTCTTCTGCCAGCGCCTGCACAGCTTGCATCGCCGCACGATGAAACACAGGCTTCATCACCAGGTCCTGAGTATTGTAACCGGTGATGAACATCTCAGGCAGCGCCACCAGATCAGCCTGCGCCGCGCGCCCTTGCTGCCAGGCCGCAGCAGCCTTTGCGGCATTCCCTTCGATATCCCCAACGGTTGGGTTCAGTTGCGCCAGAGTGATGCGGAAACGGTCGGCCATTTTGCCCTCTTGCCCTCGTCAGTCCTTCAGGGATTTAGCAGATCACAGCGCGAGTGAAAGGCAAATGCGGCAAAACCCGTTGCTCTGCCCCCTGCGGTATCCTAGTTTTGCGCCAACATCTCACAAGAGCCGCAGGCAGGTACAAATATGAACGCGATCCGCACATCCCTTACCGCTGCTACATTCGCCATGCTGACGCAAATTGCAGCGGCCCAGCAAAATGATCAGATCATCATAGCCGACGACGACGTCGGAGGTGTTTACGAAGGCACATTCGAAAACGGCCTGCGGCACGGCACAGGCACTTATCGGCTGCCCAGCGGATTCGAATATTCCGGTGAGTGGGTCGAAGGAGAGATTCAGGGTAAGGGTACGGCACGATACGCCAATGGTTCGGTCTACGAAGGCGATTTCGTAAAAGGCCAACCTGAAGGACTCGGGAAGATCGTTTATGCCGACGGGCAAACCTATGAAGGTGAATGGTCCAAAGGTGCGATCAATGGCGACGGTATTGCCGAGTACACCAATGGCATGCGGTACGAGGGCACGTTCAAGGAAGCTAAGCGCCACGGTCAGGGCGTGCTGACCAGTGCCGACGGATATATCTACGATGGTGATTGGGTGGACGGCCAAAAAGAAGGCAAGGCCAAGATCACCTACGCTGACGGCAGCACTTATGATGGCGATGTCAAAGCCGGGAAACGTGCTGGCACAGGCACTCTGAATCTGACTGGCGGATTGACCTATACCGGTGACTGGCTTGATGACAACATGACCGGAACCGGTCGGCTCACACACCCCAATGGTGACGTCTACGAAGGCGCGCTGATCAATGGGCGGCGTCAGGGCGAAGGCAAAGTCACGTACGCCAGTGGCGCGGTCTATGAAGGTAATTTCGCCGACGACCTGCGTCAGGGACAAGGCACATTTACCGGCACTGACGGCTTTCGCTATACCGGCGAATGGTCAGATGGTCAGATCGCGGGATTGGGCGAGGTAACCTATGCGGATGGTTCCGTTTATGTCGGTGACTTTCTGGATGACCTGCAGCACGGCAAAGGGCGGACGACCTATCCAAACGGCACTGTTTATGACGGCGACTGGGTTGCAGGCGTATTTGAAGGCACCGGAACAGCGACCTATCCAAATGGAACTGTCTATTCGGGGCAGTTTAAAAACGCGCGCAGTCATGGCAAAGGAGTTCTGACCTTCGCCAACGGCTATCGTTACGACGGAGATTGGGTTGATGGTGTCCGGCAAGGGAAGGGCAAAGCCACGTTCCCGGACGGTATTATATATGAAGGCGAGTTTAAGGATGGCAAACGCCACGGACTAGGAACGCTCACTCGCCCCGGCGGTTTCAGTTATACAGGTGAATGGTCTGAGGGAAAAATCAACGGTGCTGGCATAGCAACCTATGAAACAGGCGACGTCTACGAAGGCAATTTTCTGAACAATAAGCGTCACGGTGAAGGCACAATGCGTTTCGCCGGTGGTGAAGTTGAATCTGGGATCTGGGAAAATGACACCCTGGCGCGTGAAACAGATACCCCTGCTGAGATAACTGATCCAGAACCAGAGGCCGAACCTTCAGAACCTCAAACCGATACAGATAACGCAGATACGAGTGACGGCTAACAAAGCCCTACCAAGGCACGCGCTTGCCAGCCCAGTCGAAAAACCCGCCCGTGTCGGTTGGTGAGAGCCCTGCGATAACGGCAAGCAAATTTTCCGCCGCCTCCTCGGGCTCGACTGCAGGGTGGCGTCCGAGATATTTTTTCGTAAATGCAGTCTTAACCGTGCCGGGATGCATCACGACACACGCAGCTTGTTTGTGCGTGCGCGCCAGCTCAATCGCGGCTGTATGCACAATCTGGTTCACCGCAGCCTTCGATGCACGATAGCTTACCCAACCACCAAGTCGATTGTCTTCAATTGACCCGACGCGCGCCGACAACACAACGAAGGCTGCCTTCCGGTCACGTGGTAACAGCCTGTGAGCCTGTTTGAGGACCAATGCAGGGCCAATAGTATTCAGGGCAAACTGGTCCATCATCGCGCGGGCTGACACGGCGCGCATCGACTTCTCAGGTTCAGCCCCGTTTATCTCAAGCGCGCCAGATGCAACGATAATCAGATCGAACGGATCAGAGAGAGTATTCAAAATCCGCGCTACCACATCAGGGTCCGTCAGATCAAACCCATCCACAGACCGTGACAATCGCGTCACCTCAACGCCCCGCGCTTGCAACAAATCGCTCAGCGCGCGCCCAATTCCACCAGATGCACCTATGATTAAAGCGGTTTCCATGACTTCAGAGCTAGAAGGAAACCAAGTCCCTTCAACAGCTCAATCAATTTCAACTAGGGTTCATTTTCCCGCTTTTCATTCGCCATGCGCCCTGTATAAGCTGAAGCCCATGATCAACCGCGCAGATATCGCTTTTGCCGACGCCGCATCCTGCGGTGCATCGCTGCGTGGTCTACTGATCCTAATCCGCCTCTGAGCGTGCCATCCGGCGCGCCCGCTCAGAGGAGGACGCCCGCGCGCCAAGAGGCTTTAGGACAGAAGAAGAAAGAGAACCCCATGACAAACGTGACCGACCAAGACCGCGTCGTGATCTTCGACACCACATTGCGCGACGGCGAGCAAAGCCCAGGCGCGACTATGACACACAACGAAAAGCTCGAGATTGCCGAGCTTTTGGATGAGATGGGCGTCGATATCATTGAAGCAGGATTTCCGATCGCATCGGAAGGCGACTTCAAGGCAGTATCCGAGATCGCCGAACGGTCGAAGAACAGCCGCATCTGCGGTCTGGCCCGCGCCAATTTTGCCGATATCGACCGCTGTTGGGAGGCCGTGAAACACGCCGAGAAGAACCGGATTCATACGTTCATCGGCACCTCTCCACTGCATCGCGCCATACCGAACCTGACGATGGACGAGATGGCCGACAAGATCCACGAAACAGTCAGCCATGCGCGCAACCTGTGCGAAAACGTGCAGTGGTCGCCGATGGATGCAACGCGGACCGAATGGGATTATCTGTGCCGCGTAATCGAGATTGCGATCAAAGCGGGTGCGACCACAATCAACATTCCCGATACTGTCGGCTACACTGCCCCGGTCGAGTCCGCCGACCTGATCAAACGCCTGATCGAAACGGTCCCCGGTGCAGATGAGGTGGTCTTTGCAACGCATTGCCATAACGACCTTGGCATGGCGACCGCGAATTCTCTGGCCGCAGTCGCGGGTGGGGCGCGTCAGATCGAATGCACCATCAACGGTCTCGGCGAGCGCGCGGGCAACACCGCGTTGGAAGAAGTTGTTATGGCGTTGCGCACCCGTAACGACATCATGCCTTGGCATACTGGGATAGATACCACCAAGATCATGCACATCTCCCGCAGAGTGGCGACCGTGGCGGGCTTTCCTGTCCAGTTCAACAAGGCCATCGTGGGTAAAAATGCTTTCGCCCATGAAAGCGGTATTCACCAGGACGGAATGCTGAAAAACCGCGAGAATTTTGAGATCATGCGGCCCGAGGATATCGGTCTTTCAGGCACGTCATTGCCGCTGGGCAAGCACTCGGGCCGGGCTGCACTGCGCGACAAGCTTGAGACGCTGGGCTATGAGGTCGGAGACAACCAGCTCAAGGATATTTTTGTGCGCTTCAAGGATCTTGCAGATCGCAAGAAAGAGGTCTTTGACGACGATCTGATCGCCTTGATGTCGCTGGACGACGACGACGATCGTTTGCAACTGGTGTCGATGAAAGTGACCTGCGGTACAGGCGGTCAGGCTGAATCGACGGTCGAGCTTGAGTTCGATGGCAAAGATGTCATCGCCACCGAGCACGGCGACGGACCAGTCGACGCGACTTTCAAAGCGATCCGAGCGATTTACCCGAACAAGGCGCATCTGCAGTTGTATCAGGTCCATGCAGTGACCGAAGGTACGGACGCGCAAGCCACGGTTTCTGTACGGCTGGAAGAGGATGGCATGATTGCCACCGGTCAGTCAGCAAATACGGATACCGTTGTTGCCTCGGCCAAAGCTTATATCCACGCGCTGAACCGCCTGATCATGCGCCGTGAAAAAGCAGGTCCAGGCGCGGACACGCGTGAGATCAGCTATAAGGATCTGACCTGAGATAAAATCGGCCCGTTGTCGCGGGCCGTTTTTCGTTTGGAAGGTCAGGACAATCCGGCCTTTCTTACCCCACCGACAAAATGCTGCAGATCTTCGTCCCGGGCGTAATGCAGCGTCGCAACCAGATCTTTGATCTCGGTATCGGGCTGCGCAGCATAAATAGCCTCTACATGTTTTCGGGCCTTGGCATCATCCCCCAGCCACGCGAAGCACGCCGCGACATAGGCATTTTGCACAGAGTCCAGCGTTGGCAAATGGGCAAAATCGTCAATCGCCTGATCATAATGCTTTCCGCCAAACCGCGCCTTTCCCAGATGGCTCCAGAAACGTGCAGGATGATGCGGATTTAGGCGCATGGCTTTCTGAATCCACTCAGCGCCTTCGTCGGGTCGGCCCGACCAGGTTAGCAACTCTCCCATCTGGACGACAACCAGATCGTAGTTCGGGTTCAGCGACAACGCCCGTTCATGATGGTAACGCGCGCGCGCCAGATTGTTCCGCAATATCTCGACCGCGCCCATCAAACGATGAACATCCGCGTCGTTGTCATCCATCGAGGCCGCCTTCAGGATCGCCTCTTCGCAGGACGCCATCATGGCGTCGCTGTCATCACACCAGCCATAGCCCCAGGCTTGCCCCCGGATGCACCCGCTCCAGGCGTGGGCGTGGGCATAGTCGGGGTCAAGCTCGATGGCGCGGTCGATCAGCTTGGTGGCCTCGGCATTATCTTCGCGCGTGCTGCGATGATGCAGGACCTTGGCGGCCAGAACACATTCGTAAGCGGCGAAACTCGATGGTTTTTTGCGCGCCAGCCCTTCTTGCTGCGACGCTTCGATCCTCCCCGGCAGAGTCGCAACCACAGCTGAAATCACCTCGTCCTGAATGGTGAAAATATCGTCAAGGTCACGGTCATATTTCTCGGCCCAGACATGGCCGTCGCATTCACTGTCGATCAACTGAACCGTAACGCGCACCCGATTTCCCGCCTTGCGAACGCTGCCTTCGACTATGTAGCGCGCACCCAGTTTATCACCAACATCACGGACGTTCACCGCTTGCCCTTTGTAGACAAAGCAGGAATTGCGCGAGATCACGAACAGTTCGTGCCTGCGGCTCAGCTCAGTCAGAAGATCTTCGGTCAGACCGTCGGCAAAGAACTCCTGCTCTGGATCACCACTCATGTTCTCAAATGGGAGAACCGCGATCGAGGGTTTGACGACTCTTGTCCCTTCTTGCCCGGTAAGGTTCTGCTCGGCCTCGCCGGCCGGCGCATCTAATCCGACCCTGTACGCGCGAACAGGTTGCGACAGGTTCTTGAGCGACAGGTCCCCTACATCGTGAAACTGTAACTCCAACCGACTGGATACCCGTTCGTGGACAGCGCCGGAAATCAGCACATCGCCTGCTCGTGCTGATTGTTCCAACCGGGCGGCAATGTTGACACCACTGCCAAAGATGTCCCCGTCTTCAAAGATGATTTCATCAAGGTTGATGCCTATGCGAAACTGAATGCGCTGATCTTGCGGAACATCCGCATTCCTACGCAACATTCGGTTCTGAACTTCGACGGCGCAGGTTACGGCGTCGCTTGCGCTGGGAAATTCGACAAGCATTCCGTCGCCGGTGGTCTTGATAATCTTTCCGCGGTTTTTCTCGATCGAAGGGTCGATAAGCTCAATCCGGTGCGTGCGCAGCCGCGCCAGCGTGCCTTGCTCGTCAATTTCCATCAATCGGCTATAACCCACCATATCGGCGGCCAAAACCGTAGCAAGTCGGCGATTCATGGCACCCCTCCCTGCTGTAAGTTTAGGGCCGGTGGTCCTTTTGGAACAAGAAATTTTGCAGACACAGCCAGGACGTGTAGTCGGACACGCTCAATGCGCCTTGAACATGTGTTACCTGTGAACCAGCCCCGCAAATATTGAATCCAACCTGCGCGCCTCGTCCGCAAACCCAAACGGAGCGTTCACGACAAACATGCCAGACCCGATCATCTGATGACCTTCCCGCGCAGCAGGAAACCGCACCTCATGGCAAATCGTTTTGGGATATCCGGCGGATTTCAGTGATGAAATCATAGGCTTGTGTCGCGCATCCGTCAGGATTGGATACCAGAGTGCGATCACCCCCACATTCCACTTGCGATGCAATTTCGCGATCACCCCAGGCAACCGGTCATAGTCTGCCTTCACTTCATAGCTGGGATCGATCAGCATCATCCCACGCCGGGGCGTTGGTGGCAGCAGAGATTGCGCAAGTTCGAACCCGTCTTGCCGGTAAACCTTGGCCCTGTACGGCGATAGTGCAGTAGCCAGTGCCGCATGTTCCTGAGGATGCAACTCAGCAAGGTGCAAACTGTCCTGTTCTCTGAGCAGATTTGCAGCGATTAGTGGGGAACCGGGATAAGCAGGCGCGCCATATCGGGCCTGCATGGCCCCCAACACCTGCATCATTGGGTGATCCGGATCAAACCAACCCTCACGCTGCGCACGCGCGATCCCGGCAGCCGCTTCTCCAGTTCGGACTGCTTCAGCCGCGTCAAGTGCATACAGACCACGCCCCGAATGCGTCTCGATATAACTGATCGGCTTGTCCTTTTGGGTCAGATAGCGCAGCGTCCACGACAATAAAGCGTGCTTTTGTACATCAGCCAGATTTCCAGCGTGGTAAATATGTTGATATGAGAGCATTTTGCCTTCTAAAGTCCCTACCAATAAGGCGGAAAGGTGCTGACTATCGCGGAATCAGCCCTTTAACCGGACGAGTTGGCACCCTATAAGGCATCCGTCCCGGAACCGTCGAGTCGCGGGCAGTGGAAATTCGGACAAACGGGATCAGGGAAGTATGGGCATCTTTGGCACTCTGGGCGGCCTGTTCACAGCGGACATGGCTATAGACCTCGGAACAGCGAACACGCTTGTTTACGTCAAAGGGCGCGGTGTGATCCTATCTGAGCCGTCGGTTGTTGCCTACCACGTTAAGGATGGCGTGAAAAAGGTTCTGGCCGTCGGCGAGGACGCCAAACTGATGTTGGGTCGAACGCCAGGCTCGATCGAAGCGATCCGCCCGATGCGCGAGGGCGTCATCGCTGACTTCGACACCGCGGAAGAGATGATCAAGCACTTCATCCGCAAAGTACATAAGCGCTCGACCTTCTCCAAGCCCAAGATTATCGTCTGCGTCCCTCATGGCGCGACACCCGTTGAAAAACGCGCGATCCGTCAATCTGTTCTGTCTGCAGGCGCGCGACGCGCGGGCCTGATTGCCGAACCGATTGCAGCTGCGATCGGTGCGGGCATGCCAATCACCGACCCAACTGGCAACATGGTCGTTGATATCGGCGGCGGCACCACCGAGGTCGCGGTTCTTTCGTTGGGCGACATCGTTTATGCTCGTTCGGTCCGCGTGGGTGGTGACCGCATGGACGAGGCCATCATCTCGTATCTGCGTCGCCAGCAGAACCTGTTGGTCGGTGAATCGACCGCTGAGCGCATCAAGACCACAATCGGCACTGCACGGATGCCCGATGATGGGCGTGGGCAGTCGATGCATATCCGAGGCCGCGATCTGTTGAACGGCGTGCCTAAGGAAATCGAGATCAGCCAGGCTCAGGTGGCCGAAGCGCTGTCCGAGCCCGTTCAGGCGATCTGCGAGGCGGTGATGACCGCGCTGGAAACCACACCGCCCGATCTGGCGGCTGATATCGTCGACCGCGGCGTCATGCTGACAGGTGGCGGTGCGCTGTTGGGCGATTTGGATCTGGCTCTCCGCGAACAGACCGGGCTGGCCGTGTCAATCGCTGATGAAAGCCTGAATTGTGTGGCTTTGGGCACCGGCAAAGCGCTGGAATACGAAAAACAACTGCGCCACGCGATTGACTACGAAAGCTAAGGCGCGCACCCTTAGGGTACGAAAACTCGGGCACGAGCAGCACGGGAAGGTAACCTGTGGCAAAGGACCGATCACAGCGCGACGAATACACGACTCCCCTGCGCCGATTGCTTGTGGGGATCGTTGTTTTATGCCTGCTGGGTATCTTCTTGGTCTGGCGCATCGACAGCCCGCGTGTCGAACGTTTCCGTGCTCAGGTGGTAGACACCGTTGTACCTTCGATGGAGTGGGCGATGGTGCCGGTTACCGCGTTGATCAACCTGTCGCGTGATTTCCAAAGCTACCAGCGCCTTAGCGAACAAAACCAGGAACTACGCAGCGAATTACGCCTGATGCGCGCCTGGAAAGAGGCCGCACTACAGCTGGAGCAGGAAAACGCCCGCCTGCTGGATTTGAACAATGTACGCCTAGACCCGCGACTGACCTACGTTACCGGCGTCGTAATGGCTGATAGCGGATCACCATTCCGGCAATCAGTTCTGCTGAATGTCGGCGAGCGGGATGGTATCGTTGATGGCTGGGCTACGATGGACGGGATTGGCGTGGTCGGGCGCATCTCGGGTGTTGGGTCCGATACTTCGCGCGTGATCCTGTTGACCGATGCCTCAAGCGCAATCCCCGCCACCATACAACCATCGGGTCAGACTGCATTGATTACCGGTGATAATACCTCTGCACCCGCTGTCGAATTTCTCGAAAACCGGGAACTGGTTCGACCCGGCGACCGTGTTGTGACATCCGGCGATGGGGGAGTATTCCCCGGCGGCCTGTTGATTGGACAGATCAGCGTTGATCCGGGCGGCAGGTTACGCGTACGTCTTTCCGCCGATTTCGAGCGTCTCGAATTCTTGCGTGTTCTACGCTATCAGTCCGCACCACCAATTAGCGATTCAGGAGACATAGTCGGTCCGCGCCAGCCCGAGGCAGCTTTGACCACACAAGGGGTCAACGATGGATAAGTCTGTCTCCTCTCTTTGGGCTAAACGCAGCTTGTATGTCGCCTTGGCGATAATAGTGATGTTCCTGCACTTGTTGCCGCTGGACACGAAACCTGATCGGCTACCGTTTCCAGATATCATGATCGCGCTTACCTATGCGTGGGTATTGCGGCGACCCGAATACGTTCCAATCCTGACGATTGCCGTCGTCATGTTCATGGCTGATTTGTTGTTACAGCGCCCGCCCGGTCTGCTGGCTGCTTTGGTGGTGTTAGGGGCGGCCTATCTCCATTCCGCCTCCGTTGGCATGAAAGATTTGGGATTTATAGGCGAATGGACGACTGTCGGAGCCGTAGTCACAGTTGTTTTTGTACTTAACCGCCTCCTTCTTGCTATCCTGTCAGTGCAACAGGCGTCATTGGGGCCGGTGGTAGTGCAAGTGGTACTGACAATCGCAATCTATCCCTTGATGGTCCTGATGAGCCAAAGTGCCTTTGGTGTGCGACGAAAATCGGTCGCGGACAGCACAATGCCCCGAGTGCGGTCATGAAACAAAGAAAACCAAAACCTCAGGGTCTGGCATACAAGCGGCTGCCGCGCCGCGCCTTGATTTTAGGTGGATTGCAAGCGGCCTTTGTTGGTGGCCTCGCTGCCCGAATGCGGTTCATGCAGGTTGATCAGGCTGATGAGTATCGCTTGCTAGCCGAAGAAAACCGTATCAATATTCGCCTGATTCCACCGACCCGGGGCCGGATCTACGACCGAAACGGGCAGATCATTGGGCAAAACTCACCGTCTTATCGCATCGTCATCGTGCGTGAGGATGCGGGCGACATCGACAAGGTCATTTCCAAACTCTCGGAACTGATCCCGCTGACCGTAGATGAAATTGAGCGTGCCAAGACGGAAATGCGTCGCTCTGCCCCGTTCTTGCCTGTTACATTGGCTGACCAAGTAACGTGGGAGGATATCTCAAAAGTTGCCGTCAACGCTCCGGCTTTGCCTGGTGTCACTCCCGAGGTAGGCTCAACGCGCCAGTACCCGCGCTATGAGGATTTCGCCCATGTGGTCGGTTATGTCGGCCCGGTCAGCGATTATGACCTGAGCCAAATCGAAGACCCCGAACCGGTTCTGCGTATCCCACGGTTCCAGATTGGCAAGGTTGGTTTAGAAGCCAAGCAAGAAATCAGCTTGCGCGGCAAGGCAGGCGCAAAACGGGTCGAGGTCAATGCCACAGGCCGCGTCATGCGTGAACTGGACCGGCAAGAGGGTCTTGCCGGGGCCGATCTGCAACTATCTGTTGATGCCGATCTACAGCAGTATGCTCAGGCCCGCCTGGCTGGCGAAAGTGCTGCAGCCGTCGTGATGGACTGCGAAACTGGCGATATCCGCGCCATCAGCTCGGCCCCGAGTTTTGATCCGAACTTGTTCGTGCGCGGCATTTCAGTGGCCGACTATCGCACTTTGACGAATGACAAATACCGTCCGCTGGCCAACAAAACGGTACAGGGCACCTATCCACCGGGATCAACCTTCAAGATGATCACTGCCATGGCCGCGCTTGAGGCCGGAGTAATCAGCCCCTCCAACACGGTGTACTGCCCCGGTCACATGAAAGTCGGCAGCCGCCGCTTCCACTGTTGGAAACGCGGAGGGCACGGGTCAGTTGACCTTGAAACATCGCTGAAGCGTAGCTGCGATGTATTCTACTATGACGTGGCAATCCGCGTTGGGATCGACAAGATTTCCGAGATGGCAAACACTTTCGGGTTGGGTATCAAACATGACATCCCGATGTCTGCGGTAGCTGCGGGGCTTGCCCCTAATCAGGAATGGAAGCAACGCATCCACGGGCAGGACTGGCTGGTGGGTGACACCGCGAATGCCTCGATCGGTCAGGGTTTCATGCTCGCATCACCACTCCAACTGGCAGTCATGACTGCGCGACTGGCGACCGGTCGTGCGGTAAAACCACGGCTGGTGCGCTCGGTTGACGGGATCGAGCAGCCCTCGGGAGCAGGCGAACCGCTGGCCGTTAATCGCAACAATCTTGAGCAAGTGCGCAAGGCAATGTTCTCGGTCTCGAATAATCGGCGCGGCACGGCATACCGCAGTCGGATCATCGCTGATGAGTTCCGCATGGCCGGTAAGACGGGTACGAGTCAGGTGCGCAACATCACCAAAGCCGAGCGCGCCGCAGGGGTAATCCGCAACGAAGACCTGCCGTGGGAGCGTCGGGACCACGCGCTCTTCGTAAGCTTCGCGCCCTACGACAATCCGAAATACGCAGTGGCCGTGGTGGTGGAACATGGCGGCGGTGGCTCCAAAGCAGCCGCACCGGTGGCGCGCGACATCATGCTACAGGCACTTTACAACGGCACTCCACCGCTCGAAGCCTACCCGGCTGGTGACCGCGAGCGTATCAAAGAACAACAAAAGCGACTTGAGGGGGATCGCCGCCCCAAAGCGCGTCCTGATGAAAAGGACCGCGCATGAGCTATCTTGAATATGCCGTCAAATCCACGCCTTCGGGCTTCCGCAAGTTCCTCTATATGAACTGGCCGCTGACGCTGCTTTTGATCAGCGTCGCCAGCGCCGGGTTCTTGATGCTGTATTCGGTGGCGGGCGGGTCTTGGATGCCATGGGCCGAACCTCAGATGGAGCGTTTCGGCCTGGGGCTGGCGGCAATGTTCATCGTCGCCATCGTTCCTATCTGGTTCTGGCGCAATATGTCGGTCGTAGCCTATCTGGGATCCATAGGATTGCTGATTGTGGTGGAACTGTTCGGTGCCATCGGCATGGGCGCGCAGCGCTGGATTGATCTGGGGTTCATGCGGCTCCAGCCTTCCGAGGTCATGAAAGTCGCGTTGGTGATGGTCCTCGCTGCCTATTACGATTGGCTGCCTGCCCATAAAACCTCGCGACCGTTGTGGGTGATTTTCCCGGTCCTTCTGATCCTGATTCCGACATTTATGGTTCTGAAACAACCCGATCTAGGCACATCAATCCTGCTGCTTGCCGCTGGCGGAGGTCTTATGTTTCTGGCCGGTGTCCATTGGGCCTATTTCGCCGCCGTCATCGCGGCGGGGGTTGGATTGATTGCCACGGTGTTCAACAGCCGTGGGACGGAATGGCAACTGCTCAAAGACTACCAGTTCCGACGAATCGACACCTTCCTCGATCCTTCCACCGACCCGCTCGGGGCGGGATACCACATCACGCAGTCGAAGATCGCGCTTGGGTCAGGCGGCTGGAACGGGCGCGGCTTTATGCAGGGCACGCAGTCACGCCTTAATTTTCTACCCGAAAAACACACCGACTTCATCTTCACCACTCTGGCGGAAGAGTTCGGCTTTGTCGGTGGCATAACCCTGCTGATCCTATATGGCCTGATCCTGATCTTCTGTATGGTCACTGCCCTGTCGACCAAGGATCGGTTCTCGTCGCTGGTAACGCTGGGCATTGCGCTAAACTTCTTCCTGTTCTTCGCCGTCAACATGTCGATGGTGATGGGGCTTGCCCCGGTTGTTGGCGTGCCTCTGCCAATGGTCAGTTATGGCGGTTCTGCCATGCTGGTCCTGATGGCCGCCTTTGGCATTGTCCAAAGCGCTCACATCCACCGCCCCCGCTGAAAGGTTCCCCATGCCCGTGAATATCCTGTTTTCCGCGCGCCCTGAGTTGTGGCCAGAGTATGAGCCTCTGATGCGCCAATACCTGACCGACGCGGGGCTGGATTTTCACTTAGCCAAAGACATCCCAGCAGATCAGGTTGACTACATCGTCTATGCCCCGAACGGAGGGGTACAGGATTTCACTCCCTTCTCGCAGCTCAAAGCGGTGCTGAGCCTCTGGGCAGGGGTCGAGAAGATCTCGGGCAATGAAACGCTGACAGTTCCGCTGGCGCGTATGGTCGATGGTGGATTGACGCAGAGCATGACCGAATGGGTGGTTGGGCACGTACTGCGCTATCACCTTGGCATGGACCGTCACATCACGCAGCAGGATGGCACGTGGACACCGGATGCTCCGCCGCTGGCCTCTCAGCGCACGGTCTGCATATTGGGATTGGGCGCATTGGGTGAGGCCGCGGCCCTCGCTCTGGCCGCATTGAATTTTCATGTCATCGGCTGGAGCCGTACCGCAAAAGATATCCCCAGAGTGACCTGCCTGCACGGACAGGATGGGTTGCGAGAAGCGCTGTCGCAGGCAGAAATCGTTGTGCTCCTGTTGCCCGATACACCTGCCACCGAAAACATCTTGAATGCAGACACGCTCGCCCTGCTTCCCAAAGGCGCACAGATCGTTAATCCGGGGCGTGGGCCTTTGATTGATGACGACGCCTTGCTGCAGGCGCTAGGTTCGGGTCAGATCGGACATGCCACACTGGATGTATTCCGAGTCGAACCGCTGCCGGTCAACCATCCGTACTGGGCGCATCCCAACGTAACCGTCACACCGCACATTGCCTCGGAAACGCGGCCCGTCACAGCAGCGCAGGTGATATGCGAAAACATCCGACGAGGTGAGGCAGGAGAGCCCTTACTGCACCTCGTCGATAGGGACCTCGGTTACTAGGCAGCAATCAAACCGCGACCCTTAAGCAAGGCTTCGACGCCGGGCAGGCGACCACGGAAGGCCAGATAGAGATCTTCAGCCTCGCGTGATCCACCCGTAGACAGGATATTGTCCTCCAGCGCCTTAGCGCGTTCAGGATCGAACGCCCCACCTGCCTCTTCAAAGGCGGCAAAGGCATCTGCGTCCATGACCTCGGACCACATATAGCTGTAGTAGCCCGAGCTATAGCCGTCTCCCGCGAAGACGTGGGCGAAATGCGGGGTCGCATGGCGCATGCCAATAGCAGAAGGCATCCCTATTTCCGCAAGAACCTCAACCTGTTTCTCCATCGGGTTAGCGGGCGCTGCCCCATCGTGGAACGCCAGATCAACTAGCGCCGAGGCAACATATTCCACCGTCTGAAAGCCCTGGTCAAAATTGGCCGCTTTCAGAACCTTTTTCAGCATTTCCTGCGGCATCGGCTCATCGGTATCCGCGTGCGTGGCGAACTCGGCCAATACCTCGGGCACTTCCAGCCAGTGTTCGTAAAGCTGGCTGGGCAGCTCGACAAAATCACGCGCCACTGAGGTGCCTGAAATGCTTTCATAGGTCACATTGGACAACATCTGGTGCAGGGCGTGGCCGAATTCGTGGAACAGTGTTCGCGCATCGTCATAAGACAGCAGTGCCGGGTCACCCTTGGCGAAGTTGCACACATTGATAACGACAGGCGCCTGTACCTTCGGAAACTTTGCCTGCCCCCGCATTGCGCTGCACCATGCGCCTGATCGTTTCGATCCACGTGCAAAGTAGTCTCCGATGAAGACCGCAACATGTTCGCCGTTCCGGGTTACCTCCCACGCACGACAATCAGGATGGTAGAGAGGCACATCCAACGGAGCAAATTCCAGCCCGAACAGCCGATTGGCGCAGGCAAACGAGGCCTCAATCATCCGATCCAGTTGCAGATAGGGCTTCAGCGCCGCCTCATCCAGATCATGTTCGGCTTTGCGCCGTTTCTCGGCATAGTAACGCCAGTCCCAGGCTTCCAATGGGCCGTTGATGCCGTCCTCTTGCATCATTTGTGTCAACTCATCGGCGTCTGCATCTACTCGCTTTTTCGCAGGTTCCCAGACCTGCATGAGAAGGTCGCGCACCCGATCAGGTGTCCGTGCCATCTCGGTTTCCAGCTTGTATTCGGCAAAGCTGTCATAGCCGAGCAGCTTGGCGCGTTCTTCACGCAGTTTCAGGATTTCGGCAGCAATCTCGCGATTGTCAGTCTCACCGCCATTTGCGCCACGCGCCGTCCACGCACGATAGGCTTTTTCTCTTAGATCCCGGCGAGGTGAAAACTGCAGAAACGGCACAATAAGCGATCGCGACAGCGTCACCACCGGCCCATCCGCGCCCTTTTCCTGTCCGGCTGCCCGGGCTGTATCGACGACAAAACCGGGCAATCCCTGCAGATCTTCTTCGGCGAGTTCCATGAACCAATCCCGCTCATCTGCCAACAGATTCTGCGTGAAAGACGTGCCCAATGAGGCCAGACGGGCCTTGAGCTCTTGCATCCTCGCATCGTCATCTCCGGTCAACGCGGCCCCAGCCCGCACTAATCCTCGATGGGATAACATCAGAACGCGCGCCTGTTCGTCGGTCAGACCCAATTCGTCGCGCCGATCCCACAGATCAGCCACCCGCTGAAATAGGGATTTGTTCGAAGAAATGCGTGAGTAATGTGCGGCGAGTTTCGGTGAAAACGCGCGTTGGAGTTCCTCGCGCTTGGGGTTGCTGTCAGCGCCTGCGACGGTGAAGAACACCGACAAGACTTTGTCCATCTGCTCTCCGGCGGCTTCAAGTGCTTCAATCGTATTGGCGAAAGTCGGCGTCTCTGGATTTGCCGCAATCGCATCGATCTCAGCATCATGCGCTTGCATCGCCTGCTCCAGTGCAGGAGTGAAATCATCATCTGAGATCGCCGCAAATGGGGCAATTTCGAAAGGCGTATTCCAGTCAGACAGGATCGGGTTGGTCATTGAGGTCTCCTTTGACCTCATAGCTAAGACCGCCCGACGCAATGATCCAGAGCTAGTCTGAACTTTGAGCTCCTGACCCGCAAATCGGACAATCTGCGCGGTGCGCCAAGGTGATCTTGCGGCTTTCGCCGTAAAGCGCGTCGTAGATTAACATCTCACCCCGCAACGCCTGCCCGGCACCGGTGATCACCTTGATCGCCTCAACCGCCATCATCGAGCCGACGACACCGGGCAACGGCCCGATTACGCCTGCCTCGGCACAAGAGGGCGCCAGACCAGGGGCCGGGGCTTCAGGAAATATACACTGATAGCACGGGCCGGAAGTGGCTGGGTCGAACACGCTCAGTTGCCCTTCCCATTGCGACAACGCTCCCGAGATCAACGGCTTGCCCAGCGCCACAGCCGTCCGGTTGGCCAGATAGCGGGTGTCGAAATTGTCTGTACCATCAAGGATCAGATCAAAATCAGCGAACAGTTCAGCAGCAATCTCTTCAGTCAGGCGGCGATGATAGGGCAGAACCACGACATTGGGGTTCTGCGCCACCATGGCTTGCTGGGCTGAAAACACCTTGGGCATCCCGATATCCGCATCGCGGTGGATCACCTGCCGCTGCAGGTTCGCATTCTCGACCGCGTCATCATCGATCACACCAATGGTGCCAACTCCGGCGGCAGCGAGATATTGCAAAGCGGGTGCGCCGAGGCCCCCGGCCCCGATCACCAGCACGCGCGCCTGTTTCATCCGCTTTTGACCCGGTCCGCCAAGTTCGCGCAGAACGATATGGCGGGCGTAGCGTTCAAGTTCGGTTTCGCTGAACTGATCGGATGGCATGGCAGGTTCCGACATTGGGCTGGGCGCAGCGCGACTACGTAACGCCTTGATGCCCCGCCCATAAAGCAGAGCTAGCAGAACCACGCCAGAGAGGATCAGCCACATCGCTGCAGACCCGCCAGTCGCCTCACGCAACGGATTTCCCTCCGGCAGCACAAGTTGAGCAATGATCACCCCCGTTAGCAGAGCGCCAACAGAAACCAGACGCGCGGCGCGCGACACACCGGCGATATATCCAACGCCCCATAGCGCGGCAGCCAGGATCAGAACCAGAAGCATCAGCCCCGCCCGGTCGAGCCGAAACCGCCTGCGCCACGGTCGGTCTCACTCAGAACCTCAACGTCCTGAAAAATGGCCTGTACCACAGGCGCGACAATCAGTTGTGCAATACGTTCGCCATGGGTGATTTCGAAAGGCTCCTGCCCCGCATTCAGCACAATCACCCCCAACGGGCCGCGATAATCGCTGTCGATCGTACCCGGGGTATTCGGCAAGGTGATCCCGTGTTTAAGCGCAAGGCCCGAGCGGGGCCGCACCTGAACTTCGAAACCAAGCGGGATCTCGATCCTAAGGCCCGTTGGCACAAGGGTGCGCTCACCTGGAGCTAACACAATTGGCGTACCATTTGGCAAGTTAGCCCGTACATCCGCACCAGCCGCACCAGACGTTTCATAAGAGGGTAACGGCACCGAATGATCAGCCCCTTCCTCTCGGATCACACGAATTGCCACCATCACTGCACCTCAGATTTCAACGACTACTATTTGGTCAGCGCGCCAGCGATCTTAACCGCTAACCGCTTTGCCACTTCGTCTTTACCCATGCGCGGCCATTCTTCGGCACCCTCTTCCGAAATCACGATCACGGCATTTTCGGACCCGCCCATGATGCCCGTCGCGGGACTGACATCATTCGCAACAATCCAGTCACAGCCCTTACGGGCGCGTTTTGCAGTGGCATGTTCGATCACATTGTCCGTCTCAGCCGCAAAACCCACCACCAACAGGGGTCGGCCATCTTCCATATGAGCAATGCGCTTCAGGATGTCAGGGTTCTCGGCGAACTCAAGTGCAGGCAGGCCATCGCGACTTTTCTTTAGCTTCTTGTCCGAGGCGCTGGATACCCGCCAATCGGCCACAGCGGCTGCGAATACACCAGCATCAACAGGAAGCGCAGCGTCCACCGCATCTGACATCTGCTGCGCCGTCTCAACCTGTACAACATTCACTCTTTCAGGGGGCGAAACGTCAGCCGGACCTGTAACAAAAATAACCTCGGCCCCCAGCGCTGCCAGTGCACGCGCCACAGCCGTGCCCTGTGCACCTGACGAGCGGTTTGCGATGTAACGCACAGGATCAATCGGTTCATGTGTCGGGCCCGAAGTCACCAAAATACGCTTACCAGTCAATGGGCCGGCCGAAAATTGCGCCTCAATCGAAGCAACGATCTCCAGCGGTTCCGACATGCGGCCCGGGCCATATTCTCCGCAGGCCATGTCACCCTCGTTCGGGCCGACAAATCGCACACCATCGGCTTCAAGTTGCGCGAGGTTGCGTTGGGTCGCTGGATGCTCCCACATGCGAACATTCATCGCGGGTGCACACAGAACGGGTGTATCGGTTGCCATCAACAGCGTTGAGGCCAAATCATTCGCCAAACCACCTGCCATCTTGCCCATCAGATCAGCGGTCGCGGGCGCAACCACGACCAGATCTGCCGAACGCGACAGTTGGATATGACCCATCTCGGCTTCGTCGGTCAGATCAAAAAGGTCCCTGTAAACCTTCTCACCGGCCAATGCGGATACGGAAAGGGGAGTCACGAACTCCTCCGCGGCGCGCGTTAATACAGGCGTCACTGCGGCACCGCGTTCACGCAGCCGCCGGATCAGATCCAGCGATTTATAGGCGGCGATCCCACCACCAATAATCAGCAGAATGCGTTTGGATGACAGCATGTTTTGCCCTTCCCGTCTCGGTCGGCCCTGACATTAGGCAACGCCGCCGGTCAGTTCCAGCGGTTAATTCTGTGCCTCGAAGGCCTCGCAGGGATCTTCACGTTCTGCAGTAGGGCTATCAATCACGGCGTCGAAGTCTCCGTCAATCAGCCCATCCTCAGATTGCCCGAGCACAAAGACTTTGACTCCGGGCCGCAAGCGCGTCAAAAAAGTTGGTATTCCGCGATCTTTGCGTGCATGGCCGTTGCCCGTGATCACTGCAATCGGCCCGCCCGTTTCATCCGCGGCCCGCAATATGGCACGCGTTAGCACCGCGTCCCGCAAACGCTGAATTGCAACCATCTGCGGCAAGGCCTCGGCAGGCAAAGCATCGCAATGGACCGCAAGTTGATCTGCCTCACGCGCGGCCTGATCATCGTCAGGCAAGGGTACTGTCAGCCCATATCTGGCCGCGTCCGCCCCTAAAGTGGTCGCTGCTCCGCGCTCCATAGCTGCACGCGCGGCAGCTCGAGGCACCATCGCGCCGTAAACGGGCACATTGGCCGCGCGAAAAACCGGGTAATACATGCTGAGTGGGGGCCAACCAGACTCGGCCCAGCGCAGAATTCTGGACAGCTCTTCAGGATTACTCGCCGCTTTCTGCGCCAGTCGCTGTGCGCCTTCTTCGGTCACCATTTCCCAAACAACCGCAGATGGCGCAATTGCTGCAACCGCTTCGGCCTGCACGAGATGATGTCGCGGGTTGTCATGTATTTCACCCAGAATAACGACGTCTGCCGATTGCATATCGTCCAAGACATCCTGAGGTATAAGTTCATCGGCGCTGCCCGGCTGAGGTAGTGCGGCGAGCAACACAAAAGCTGTAAGAATCGCAAGTGCTTTCATGCGAAGAAGTGTTGCACCTCGCGCGATTGAGCTTCAAGGTTCTTGCGCATTTTTATGAAGGCTGCTGCCTCGAGCTGACGCACACGTTCTTTCGACAGACCAAGCTCCTGACCGAGGCTTTCCAAAGTCCGAGCGGGTTCGCGCAACTTTCGTTCGCGGACGATGAATCTCTCACGCTCGTTCAAAGCCTGCATGGCCGTAACCAACCATTCGCGCAATTGCTGCCTATCATGATTGTTCTCGACCGCTTCGGCGGCTTGTTCACTGTCATCTTCCAACGCATCTATCCACTCGCGCCCATCTTCATCCGCCGACTGAATCGCATTCAGTGAGAAATCGGACCCGGCGAGCCGCCCTTCCATCATCTCGACGTCACGCAACGGTACACCGATTTCAGCCGCGATCATCTGGTGCAACTGGTGGCGATCCAAATCCATGCCTTCGGTCGCCGCTTCACGTTCAAGACGCGCCTGAACCCTTCGCATATTGAAGAAGAGAGATTTCTGGGAAGAAGTCGAACCGGTGCGCACCATTGACCAGTTACGCATCACATAGTCCTGAATGCTCGCCTTGATCCACCACACCGCATAGGTTGAAAAGCGAACGCCCCGGTCCGGATCAAACTTGTCGGCGGCTTTCATCAAACCCAGTCCCGCCTCTTGAATCAGATCATTCATCGGCGCGCCGTAGCGTTTGAATTTGGCTGCCATAGAAATTGCCAACCGCATATAGGCCGTGATCAGGCGGTGCAGAGCTTTCTCATCGCGTTCATCGCGCCAGGCATAGGCCAGCTTCAACTCTGTCTCTGCGTCCAGCAATTCGGCCTTCATTGCCTGCCGGGACATCGAAAAATCATGTGCGTTATCAAGTGCCATGCAAATCTCCCTTTTTCACAGGCGATTGGCCGGGCTTGCTTTGCCGACTCAGGGTCGATACGCAGGGCAAAACCGGTTGGATCACCAGAAAGGTAATAAAAGTGCATGCCGATTTAACCTTTATCTTGGGCGGCGCGGCATCCGGAAAATCCCTTTTTGCGGAACAAACTGTTGTTTCTACAGGTAAAAATCGCATTTACCTCGCAACATCACAAGTGTTTGATGACGAGATGCGCCTAAAAATCAGGCAACATATTGCACAACGAGGCAGCGGGTGGACGACGATTGAAGCACCATTCGATCTGACACCAGAACTCGCAAAGCTGACGCGGGATCAGGTTTGCCTGATCGACTGTGCAACCATGTGGCTGACCAACCACCTGCTCGCTGAGAGCAATCTTAACGAAGCGCAAACCAAACTGCTGAACGCGTTGAAAACCTGTGCAGCGCAAATCGTTATCGTCTCGAACGAAGTCGGCCACGGCATCGTGCCTGACAATGCGCTGTCCCGTCGGTTCCGCGAGGCACAGGGGCGCCTGAACATAGCACTTGCTGCACAGGCGGATCGGGTGGTGCAGGTCACGGCCGGGCTACCATTGGTTCTAAAGGGACCACCCCTGTGACCCGGCTACATTTGGTACGGCACGGCCCGACACATGCCAAAACCATGGTAGGCTGGTCCGATCTGCCCGCTGACTTGAGCGATCACGCTGCAATCGGCCGTCTCGAAACGCACCTTCCCTCCAATGCCGTCGTGATTTCATCGGATTTGTCACGCGCCGCCGACACGGCCAGTGCAATTCAAGGCACACGCCAGCGTCTGCCGCACCATGCCGATCTTCGCGAAATCAATTTTGGCACATGGGAGTTGCGCCCATTTGCAGAGATCGAGGCTGAAGACCCCGAGCTTTGCTTTGCATACTGGGACAATCCCGGAGATGTCAGACCCCCAGATGGGGAAAGCTGGAATGAAGTCCGCGCGCGGGTCGATGCGGTAGTTGATACCTTGATTGCCGACAATTCAGGACGCGATTTGGTAGTGGTCGCTCATTTCGGCGTAATCCTGACTCAAATCCAACGTGCCTTGGACGTGGATGCGCAAGAGGCGTTCAGTCACCGAATCGATAATCTTTCGGTTACCGAGATTACACGCCTCGAAGCTGGCTGGTCGGTGGGGCGGATCAATCACCGACCGTGATAGGACTGCGCACAAATCACTGATTTACGAACGCGCATCGACCCTGCATCGTTGGCGCATGACCCATGACCTCTTTATCGGCGACCGGTTGTTTTCAAGCTGGTCCTTGCGCGGATGGCTGATGCTCGAAAAATTCGGCCTGCCCTACCGCACCCACATGATTGGCCTCTACTCCGGGACGATGGCAGCGGATATGAAGCCACTGGCACCAGCACGTCTGGTACCAGCATTGCGGCTACCCGATGGAACTGTGGTCGGTGAAAGCCTCGCCATGGCAGAGACTTTGGCCGAACATCACCCTGACGCCGGACTTTGGCCAACAAAGCCGACAGCTCGTGCAACGGCCCGGTGGCTTTGTGCTGAAATGGTCGCCGGATTCACAGCACTGCGGGGGCAATGCCCCATGCAGTTGAAATATCGCTGGGAAGGCTTCACCCCTTCTAAAGATACGCTGGCGGATCTGCAGCGGATCGAAACCCTCTGGGCCCATGCTCGGAGTATTTCGAGCGCCGAGTCGGGCCCTCTGTTTGGCGCATACTCGTTGGCTGATGTATTCTATACTCCGGTTGCAGCACGAATTATCGGCTACGATTTACCCGTGTCTGAGGCCAATCGCACCTACTGCATGGACCTGCTTTCAGACATTTCCGTTCGGCAATGGCGCGCCATGGGCATGACCGTCGAGTATGATCCCTTTCCCTATCCACAAAACCTTACCGCCCATAACTGGCCGATTGGCGAGAACTCGAAAGCGGCAACCGTCAGTACCGGCCCATCCATTAACTCCGCCTGTCCCTACTCCGGAAAACCGGTGAGGGATTACTTAGAACTCGAAGGTAAGGTTTGGGGCTTTTGCAACCCGTTTTGCCGGGACAAAACTGTTGCCGACCCTGGGGCTTGGCCGAATTTTACGGCGATGATCGGCGGCGTTAACGATTCCTAAACCGCAGACGTGGCAGCAACGTCCTGTTAACCAAAAAACAGGATTGCCATGGTCGCCCGCGCCCACACCGTCGCTTTTCAAGGGGTCGATGCCCGCCCGGTCGAAGTGCAATGCGCCGTTGCACCGGGTCTTCCAGCGTTTTCCATCGTTGGATTACCGGACAAGGCAGTCTCTGAGGCGCGGGATCGGGTGCGCAGCGCACTGAGCGCGATGGCCATCGCGCTGCCCTCGAAACGGATCACAATCAACCTGTCGCCCGCCGATTTGCCCAAAGAAGGTAGCCATTTCGACCTGCCTATCGCGGTTGCCTTGCTTACTGCGCTAGAGATCATTCCTGCGGACGCTGCAGAGGGTGCCGTCGCTTTGGGCGAATTGTCGTTGGACGGCTCGCTTGTTCCGGTTGTCGGAGCGTTGCCCGCCGCCATGACGGCTGCCGCTGAAGACCGTAGCTTGCTTTGCCCCAGCGCCTCTAGCTCGGAAGCCGCTTGGGTAGATGCCACACAAGTGATCGGTGCTGGCTCATTAGGAGATGTGGTGCGGCACTTCACCGGCCAATCCGCGTTGCCCGCCGCGACGCCGGGCGAGGTCAGTCTTTCGCCCAGCGCGCGTGATTTGCGAGACGTAAAAGGGCAGGAACGCGCTAAACGGGCCTTGGAAATCGCCGCCGCGGGGCGGCATCACCTGATCATGATCGGGACACCCGGTTCGGGCAAATCCATGCTGGCGGCGCGCCTGCCAGGAATATTGCCACCGCTGACGCCGGTCGAAGCGCTGGAAACTTCGATGATCCAATCGCTTTGTGGGTTGTTGGACGAAGGCGGCATCAGCCGCGCCAGACCGTTTCGAGAGCCGCATCACACCGCCTCAATGGCGGCTATCGTCGGTGGGGGGAAAGGTGCAAAACCCGGTGAAATCTCATTGGCACATAACGGCGTTCTTTTCATGGACGAGTTTCCCGACTTCCCGCGCACCGTTCTGGAAACCTTGCGACAACCGATTGAGACCGGCGAAGTCATGGTCGCCCGCGCCAACGCCCATGTGAAATACCCATGCAGGTTTATGCTGGTGGCCGCTGCCAACCCCTGTAAATGTGGATACCTGACTGATCCGTCCCGTGCCTGCTCGCGCGCACCGGCTTGTGGCGAGGATTATCTGGGCCGCATCTCAGGGCCACTAATGGACCGGTTCGACCTGCGTATCGAAGTACCCCCTGTAGGTTTTACCGATCTCGATTTACCACCTTCGGGCGATAGTTCAGCCGCTGTGGCTGCGCGCGTTGAAGCCGCGCGCGCTGTTCAAGCTGACCGGTTTCGCGACACCCCCGAGACCCGTCAAAACGCGGATGTCGAAGGTAACCTATTGGAAGAAATCGCCGCGCCAGATTCCGAAGGCAAGGAGTTGCTTCTAAAAGCTGCCGAGCGTTTCGGCCTTTCGGCCCGCGCCTTCCACCGTATCCTGCGAGTCGCCCGCACCATTGCCGATCTCGATGGAGAGCCGGACGTGCGCCGCCCCCATGTCGCCGAGGCGCTGAGCTTTCGCATCAGCGCAAAGGCAGGGGCTTAAAACTTGGCCTCAATCGCCTGCCAGATTTTTTCGGCAATATTCAAACCGTTGAACCGCTCAAGCTCCTGAATGCCGGTGGGTGACGTGACATTGATCTCGGTCAGGTAGTCGCCAATCACATCGATTCCGACAAAGACCTGTCCACGTTCTTTCAACAACGGCCCAATTGCAGCGCAGATTTCCATATCGCGGTCAGACAGGCCGATTTTCTCAGGGCGCCCACCCACATGCATGTTAGAGCGGGTTTCACCCTCGGCTGGAACGCGGTTGATGGCCCCCACCGGCTCGCCATCCACGAGGATGACGCGTTTGTCGCCGTTTCTTACATCCGGCAAAAACTTCTGTGCAATCAACGGCTCACGCGAGAAACCCGTGAACAACTCATGCAGCGATGTCAGGTTGCGATCATTCGCATCAAGGCGGAACACACCAGCGCCCCCATTGCCATAGAGCGGCTTGAGGATGATATCGCCGTGTTTCTCTTTGAACGCTTTGATGGTGTGCAGATCCCGCGCAATTGTGGTGGGCGGCGTCAGTTCAGGAAAGTCCAAAACCAGCAGCTTTTCCGGATAGTTTCGCACCCAAAACGGGTCATTCACCACCAAGGTCTGCCCCCGGAGACGGTCCAGCAAATGGGTCGAAGTGATGTAGTGCATGTCGAACGGAGGGTCTTGCCGCAACCAGACCACATCGAAATCAGCTAGATCCACTTCGCGTTCTGGCCCCAGAACAGCCGGGTCGCCAGCGACCCTTTGCACTGTCATGTCGTGCCCGCGCGCAGTAACTTTGCCCTCCTGATACGCCAATTGATCCGGGCCATAGAAAAAAAGCTTGTGGCCGCGGGCCTGAGCCTCTTCTGCCAAACGAAACGAGCTGTCGGCATTGATATCCACGGCCCCGATCGGGTCCATCTGAAAGGCGATTTTCATGGTCTATCCCTCAATTCCACGCCTGATACATGGCGCAGAGACTCGACGGGTTCAATGGTGATCAGTTCATACCGAAGGCGTTTTCGATGATTTGAACAGTTCCGGTATCATCCACCAAAGCGGCGTCAAAGCGCGTGTTTGTCAACTGCCCGCCGGGTTCCTGTTCAAGATACTGCGCGGCAGATGCACAAATTCGATCCATCTGTCGACGGTTGATGCGAGCGGCGGCGGTTTCAAAATTGCGGCTTTTCTTGACCTCAACGAAGACCAACCCATCCGCATTGCGCGCAATCAAATCAATCTCGCCACCTGCGCCGCGCCATCTGCGCTGTGCGATTGAATACCCTCGGCGCTGGTATTCAATGGCAACGCTAATCTCTGCCGAACGTCCGGCGTGATATGAAACCGAACCCCGAACAGATCGCCGCATGCTTTCATCCTTTTCCCAGTTTCAGGGCCTTCTGATAAATCGGACGGCGCGGCAGGTTGAACATCTCTGATACCAGATCTGCTGCATCCCGTACCGAATGCGTTTCCAAGGCTCTTCTTAAGGCCTCTTCTACGTCGGTTTCCTTAACAGATCGCGAATGGGCGCGATCTACAAGCAAGACAACTTCGCCCTTGACGGACGCACCCTGATACTCGGAGGCAAGATCCGCCAACGTACCTATTCGGGTTTCTTCAAACTTCTTCGTCAGTTCACGGCAGAGCGCCGCCTGGCGCTCACCACCCAGCACTGTGGCCAGGTCCGCGAGACAACCCGCCACACGCTTCGGCGATTCGTAGAAAACCAGCGTTCCGGGGACACTACGCAGCGCCTCGATTCGCGAACGCCGCGCGCCAGAAGCATTGGGCAGGAAACCGGCAAAGAAGAAGGCGTCGGTCGGTAGACCGGCCAATGTCAGTGCGGTCAATACGGCAGACGGGCCCGGTGCACAGGTCACGTTATGCCCGGCCTCGGCTGCTTGACGCCCCAGATCATAACCGGGATCGGCAATCAGGGGCATTCCGGCCTCGGATGCATAGGCAACCGATTGCCCCTGCGCGAGCGCATCAAGGATCTTGCCACGTGCGCCAGCTCCGCTGTGATCGTGATAGGCCAAAATACGACGCCCCTCGAGCGGCACGCCATGAATTTCCATCAACCGACGCAGGCTACGGGTATCCTCGGCAGCGATCATGTCTGCCGAGGCCAGCACATCCAAAGCCCTGAGCGTAATGTCGCGCGCTGTCCCGATTGGAGTGGCAACAAAATACAGCCCTGCGGCCAATCTGATCTTTTGGAAATTCAAAGCTGGACCCTCACAGCGTGACGTTTATTATCGCGGATCAATAGACCAAGGTGCCCTCAGACGCCGGATCAGGGAGTTTTCTTTTAGATGTTTACCGTTTGCAAGCCCGCACGCAAACTGGCGAAATCCGCCATCGCTCTGGCTACGGCCGCATTCCTCGCTGCTTGTGATACCGGAGGCTTGGGTGGAGGTCCTTCGATCGACGCCTCAGACCCGGTCCCGGTTGCGCTTCTGGTGCCAAGCGGATCGCCTCAATCTGGTGATGCCGCCCTTGCGCGAAGCCTTGAGAATGCCGCACGTCTGGCGATCGCGGATTTGCCAAACGTCAAGATTGACCTGCGGGTATATGACACGGCTGGAAATGCAGGAACAGCATCGAGTGTCGCACAGCAAGCCGTTGCGGATGGGGCTAAGATCATTCTTGGTCCAGTATATGCGCAGGCGGCCAATGCGGCGGGCCTTGCTGTTCTAAACAACAACGTCATCGTGCTGTCCTTCTCGAACAACACCAGCATTGCGGGCGGCAATGTTTATGTGCTCGGGCCCACATTCCAAAACACGGCCAACAGGCTCGTGAACTACGCCGGACAGCAGGGCAAGAACAATACTGTCATAGTGCATAGCAATGACTCGGCAGGCCTGTTGGGTCGGTCTGCCATTGCCACCGCGCTCAGCAACAGTCGCGTCAATAATGCGGGTACCGTTGGATATGACCGGTCTCAGCAGGGGGTGATCGATTCGGTTCCGACCATCAAGGCGACAGTCGACTCAACTGGCGCGGATTCGATCTTCTTGACTGCAACGACGGCGGGCGCACTGCCCCTCTACAGCCAATTGCTACCAGAGGCAGGCGTTTCACCGGCAACAACGCAATATATCGGCCTGACGCGCTGGGACATCCCGGCACAGACGTTGGAATTACCAGGTGTCCAAGGCGGATGGTTCGCGCTACCTGATCCTGCAAAGGCACAGGTCTATCGCCAGCGGTACAATAATACCTATGGCGAAGCACCGCACCCGATCAGCGGGCTTGCCTACGATGGGATTGCCGCCATTGGCGCGTTGGTGAGCCAAGGCAAATCCGATGCCCTGACTGGGGCGGCTCTGACCCAAAACGCCGGATTTCAGGGTGTAGGTGGTATCTTCCGCCTGCGACCTAACGGTACGAATGAACGCGGTCTGGCGGTTGCCACGATCCAGAACAAACAGGTGGTTGTGATTGACCCTGCCCCACAAAGCTTCTCTGGCGCCGGATTCTGAGCGACTGGCGCTGGCCACCGCGTCTAAAGACGACCTGATCTGTTCAGCCGACGAGATTTTTGACAGCGTTTCCGTCGATGCCAGATTGTCCGACGCAATTAATAACAACTCGGACAACGCAGCGTTGCGCGCAGAAACAGTGCGTATTCTGCGAGACGCCCAAAAGGCTGGGCGCGAGGCGATTTCCGATTCATTTTCACAGCGCCCATTCGATGCACGCCCTCTGACACATTCCTATACCTATCTGACGGATCAGATGGTGCGGACCGCAATGCGGGTCGCAACCGAGCATTTGCACCCGCTCGCCAATCCTACTCGTGGGGAAAAAATCGCCGTATTGGCGGTAGGAGGCTATGGCCGGGGTGAAATGGCTCCCTCCTCTGACGTGGACCTGCTGTTTCTGACGCCCTACAAAATCACCGCCTGGGCCGAGAGCGTGATCGAATCCATGCTCTACATCCTCTGGGATTTGCGACTGAAGGTCGGGCATTCTTCGCGTACGATCAAAGACTGTTTGCGTTTGGGTGCAGATGATTTCACCATTCGCACCGCCATGCTGGAGCAGCGTTATCTCGTCGGGGATCAGACGCTTGCGCAAGAGCTTGAAGAACATCTGAAAAGCGAGCTGTTCAAGGGTACTGAGCGGGAATTTATCGAAGCCAAGCTGAAGGAACGGGATGAGCGGCACCTGAAACAAGGTGAGCGCTATATGGTTGAGCCCAATGTCAAAGAAGGCAAAGGCGGCCTGCGCGACCTGCAATCGCTCTACTGGATCGCAAAATATATCTACAGCGTGAAAGATGTTGCCGAACTGGTCCCGATGGGTTTGTTCACACCGGAAGAGTTCGGTGAATTCGTTCAGGCCGAAGAATTCCTTTGGGCTGTCCGGTCGCATCTGCATCTGGTGACCGGTCGCGCGACAGAACAGCTGACTTTCGATCTGCAGGTCGAGGTGGCGGATCGCATGGGCTACGAAGACCGCGCGGGTCGGCGGGCTGTTGAAGTATTCATGCAGCGGTACTTCCGCGAGGCGACACGTGTGGGCGAGTTGACCCGCATATTCCTGACCAAGCTGGAGGCGTCCCATATGAAGGGCGCGCCGTTACTGGAACGCATTTTTCGCCGTCGACGTCGGATCAAGGCCGGGTACAGGGTTGTTCATGGCCGTCTGGATATCGCGGACCCCGACAAATTCCTGTCAGACAAGGTCAATCTGCTGCGGCTGTTTGAGGAAGGCCTGCGCACAGGCATGTTGATCCACCCGGACGCCATGCGTTTGGTTACGGCAAACCTGAACCTGATCGACGAAGACATGCGCAACGACAAAGAGGCGCGGCGCATTTTCCTTGATCTGATGCTGAAACACGGCAACCCCGAACGGGCCCTGCGCCGAATGAACGAGTTGGGTGTACTGTCGGCCTTCCTGCCCGAGTTCGAACACATCGTAGCGATGATGCAGTTCAATATGTATCACAGCTATACTGTGGACGAACACACGATCCAGTGCATCGTAAATCTGGCCCAGATCGAACGCGGAGAGCTAATCGAAGAGCTGCCGCTGGCGTCCTCGATCCTTGAGCGAAGCGTCAATCGCAAGGTCTTATACGTTGCCTTGCTGCTACACGATATTGGGAAGGGGCGGCCTGAAGATCACTCGATCCTCGGCGCTCAAATCGCTCGCAAGGTGGCGCCGCGTCTGGGACTGAACAAGGCAGATTCCGAAACCGTGGAATGGCTGGTGCGATACCATCTGTTGATGTCCGATATGGCACAAAAGCGCGATATTTCTGATCCGCGCACAATCCGCGACTTCGCCAAAGCGGTTGAAACAGTAAAGCGATTGGATTTGCTCACGGTGCTGACGGTCTGTGACATTCGCGGTGTCGGGCCAAATACCTGGAACAACTGGAAAGCCACATTGCTGCGCGCCTTGCACGCAGACACCAAGCGCGCGCTGGAATCCGGCATGGAGGTTCTCAATCGTGCCAACCGTGGCGCAGAGGCGAAAAAGCAGTTGCGTGCCGAGCTGGACAGCTGGTCCAAAGCCGATCTGAAGACTGAAACCGGGCGACACTACGATCCATATTGGCAAGGGTTGAACCTTGCGACCCATGTCGAGTTTGCGGAGATGCTGAAATCTCTCGAAGACAGCGGTGATCCAGGGGCGGTCGAGATCCGCTTGCATCCGGATGAAGATCGCGACGCGACCCGCGCTTGCTTTGCCATGGGCGACCACCCGGGTATCTTTTCTCGGATTGCCGGGGCGCTGGCTCTGGTTGGGGCCAACGTTGTAGATGCACGCAGCTATACGACAAAAGACGGTTATGTGACCGACGCATTCTGGATACAGGACGCCGAAGGCCATCCTTTCGAAGCCTCTCGCCTTCCGCGTCTGACCCAGATGATCCACAAGACGCTGAAGGGTGAAGTGGTGGCCAGGGACGCCCTAAAGTCACGCGACAAGATCAAAAAACGTGAGCGCGCCTTTAACGTCCCAACACACGTCACCTTCGATAATGAAGGCTCTGAAATCTACACGATCATCGAGGTCGACACGCGTGATCGGCCCGGCCTGCTTTATGATCTGGCCCGAACATTGGCGGCAGCCAATGTTTACATCGCGAATGCGGTGATCGCGACCTATGGCGAACAGGTGGTTGATACGTTCTATGTCAAGGATATGTTTGGTCTGAAATACCATTCTGAGGCCAAGCAGCGTGGCTTGGAAGCCAAGCTTCGTAAAGCCATCGTCGAAGGTGCGGAGCGGGCCGCCTCATGAAGCCGATCCGCCTGATCTCGGGCTTTTTCACCGTTGGCTTCTGGACCCTCGCCAGCCGTATTCTGGGTTTTCTGAGGGAAATTCTGCTGACCGCCTTTATCGGCCCGGGCCCGGTTATGGATGCCTTTGTCGCGGCGTTTCGCCTGCCCAACATGTTCCGCCGCTTCTTTGCTGAAGGTGCATTTAATGCAGCCTTTGTGCCGATGTTCTCGAAACGCCTGGAGGGCGATGAGAACGCAGAGGGCTTTGCGCAGGACGCATTCAATCTGTTGGCGGTGGCTGTGCTGGCCTTGGTCGGGTTGGCGATGGTTTTTATGCCCGGCTTGGTCTGGATTACCGCTGAAGGTTTTTACGGAGACGAGCGCTTTGATCTGGCAGTGGACTATGGATACGTCGTGTTCCCCTACATCCTATTCATGTCTCTTGCCGCGTTGTTTTCCGGTGTTTTAAACGCGACTGGTCGATTTGCGGCTGCCGCTGCGGCACCAGTGTTGCTGAACATATTTGCCTGTTTTGCATTGATCTTTGGAGCCATGTCGGGAGGGGACGTGATCCGCTGGCTGATCGCAGTCATCCCGGTCGCTGGTGTCGCACAACTGGCATTAGTCTGGGTTGCCACTGAAAGCGCCGGAATTCGTATACGGCCGGGTTGGCCGACGCTTAGCCCAGAAATGCGGCGTATGGTGCGGATCGCTGTGCCAGCGGCGCTGGCCATGGGGGTGACGCAGGTCAATTTGGTAGTGGGGCAGCTTGTAGCTTCCAAAACCGAAAAAGCAATCAGTTGGTTATTTGCAGCGGATCGTTTGTATCAGCTGCCATTGGGAGTGGTTGGAATCGCAGTTGGCATCGTATTATTGCCTGACCTATCGCGCCGTTTGCGCGCAGAGGACAAAGACGGCGCCCGCAACGCGTTTTCTCGGGCCGGTGAGTTCACTTTGCTTTTGACCCTACCCTCAACGGTTGCCTTTCTCATCATTCCTGGCCCATTGGTCTCGGTTCTGTTCCAACGCGGCCAGTTCAGCGCCGAGGATACGGCAGCGACCGCTCTTGCCGTCGCAATCTATGGCATCGGGTTGCCTGCGTTCATGTTGCAAAAACTATTACAGCCGCTGTTTTTCGCCCGCGAGGATACAAAATCACCGTTTAGATACGCCGTATTTGCGATGGCGGTGAATGCCGGGCTTGCCTTTGGCCTGTATCCCGTCGCCGGTTGGATTGCGCCCGCGATCGCGGCCTCGACCGCTGGTTGGGCGATGGTAGCTTTGCTGGCAATCGGCGCACGGAGGATGGGGGACGAGGCACGATTTGACGATCGATTCAAACAGAGAATCTGGCGGATCGTGGCCGCCTCGGCGGGCATGGGCGTCGTGTTGTTTGCTGCGATCCACTTGTTTGGATGGGCGTTTGGCATACCCGGCTGGCGCTACCTGGCGCTATTGATGCTCATCGTTACCGCAGCAATTGCCTATTTCTTGTTGGGCCACGTCTTCGGCGCGTTTAGGCTTTCGGAATTCCGAAATGTACTAAAACGAGGCTGAATTTGCACTAATCACGCCTTGTTTTGCTGAGAATGCGCGCCCAACCGCCCGGAGCGAGAAAGAAAGACAAGCCGAACCCGGTGGCAAATCCACCCAGATCGGCAACCCAATCCGAGGTTCCACCGAAGATCAAACCGAAGAGCAACTGAATCCCCATTAGCACCGCGATCAGGCTGAAGGCGCGGGATTGGTTTTCGCCGACCAGTGAAAGCTTACGCCACAACAACCATGTGAACGCACCGATCAACCCGTAGACAGGCGGGAACCCCCCAACCAGAGGATAGGGCGGGTTCAGCAAAACGGCATAGGCCAGCGCTCCGCCCACGCCAGACACCACAAAGATGATCAGCATGGCGATGCTGCCAAAGACCTCGGCAACCATTTTACCCATCGCCAGCACAAAGACGCAGACAAACACAGCTTGCGTGAAATTGGCCTGGACAAAAGGGTAAGTGACAAAGCGGATCACATGTTCGAACGGCCAACGCCCGTTCTGGACCATCCAGTCGAAGATATCGGGCGAGAACGTGTATTGCCGCAGCGCGTCCAGCCGCCAACCAACCGCAGTTGGACCTCCGACCAGCCCGCGGCCGCCAAGCATAAAAGCCAACTCGATCCCCATGATGAACAGAACTAATGCCACCACGACCGGCGGCAGAGGGTTCACGGGCGGTGTATAATGCTCACTGCTCATTGGGCTGGCCTTTCGCGGCTGTTGACGTCCCTTTGCCTCATGGGTAAGCGACGGGGGCTGATTTTTCCAGACAGGAGTTTCCTTCGATGACCGAGACCCAATTCACGCCGCGCGTGTTTTCCGGCATCCAGCCTTCAGGAAACCTGCACTTGGGTAACTATCTGGGTGCACTCAAACGTTTCGTGGATATGCAGGGGCCGGAGTATGAGACCGTCTACTGCATGGTTGACCTCCACGCGATTACTGTCTGGCAAGACCCGGATCGCCTGCGTGAGAAGACTCGTGAAGTTTGCGCTGGATTCATTGCCGCCGGTCTCGACCCTGAGAAATCCATCCTGTTCAATCAGAGCCAGGTGCCCGAGCACACGCAGTTGGCCTGGATCTTCAACTGCATCGCCCGGATCGGTTGGATGCAGCGTATGACGCAATTCAAGGACAAGGCCGGGAAGAATGCGCAAAACGCGTCGTTGGGTCTGTTCGCTTATCCCGCACTGATGGCTGCGGACATACTGGTGTATCACGCGACCCATGTGCCGGTCGGTGAAGACCAGAAGCAGCATCTCGAACTGACGCGCGACATCGCAATCAAGTTCAACCATGACTATGGCGTCGATTTCTTCCCCGTGACCGAACCGGTCATCGGTGGCCCAGCGCCGCGCGTGATGAACCTGCGCGACGGGTCGCGTAAGATGTCATCCTCTGACCCGTCCGATATGACGCGGATCAATATGACTGACGATGCCGACGCCATCGCCAAGAAGATCCGCAAGGCCAAGACTGACCCGGATGCACTGCCCTCGGAAGTGAAGGGGCTTGAAGAGCGGCCCGAGGCACGAAATCTGGTGAACATCTACGCTGCTCTTAGCGATCAGACTGCCGAGCAGGTTTTGGCAGAGGTCGGTGGCAAACAATTCGGCGAGTTCAAGCCGATGCTGGCTGAATTGGCGGTTGAGAAGCTGTCACCCATCTCGTCCGAGATGGCACGTCTGATGGGAGAAGAGGCTGAGATCGACCAGATACTTGCCCGCGGGGCTGAACGGGCGCGTGCGCTTGCCTCCCCGATCTTGCAAAAAACCTACGAGATTGTGGGCATGGTCGGAGCAGGCAAGTCCTGATGATCAGAACCCGATCTAGAAACGCCGCCCAGTCCGGGCGGCGTTTTTTGTTTGGCAGCCCATTATGCGGCCTTGGGGCGCAGCATTTCATGCACAATGGATTCAGCGACCTCATGCGGGCTAACCGCTTCGATCTTGGCCCTCGTCAGGATGCGATCCATCGTCTGCTCAAGCGCCTTTAATCTATCAGCGACCCAAGCTTCACGCTCTTCCACGCGCAGGATTTCTGTTGCCACATTTATGATGCCACCCCCGTTAGCGACAAAGTCGGGTGCGTAAAGAATGCCGCGCTGGTGAAGCAACTGCGCATCGCCAGCACTGGCTAACTGGTTATTTGCGCCCCCAGCCACGGCGCCGACCTGCAACAACGGAATGCTTGTTTCGTTAAGGATACCCCCGATGGCGCATGGGGCAAATATGTCGGCCTCAACACCATAAATCATATCGGGGGCCACAGCCTGAGCCGCATACTGTTCAGCAACACGTGCCGATTGGCGGGCATCGATATCTGTGACGATCAGCCGTGCGCCTGCATCATGAAGCAACCGACACAAATGCGCGCCTACATGGCCAAGCCCCTGAACCGATACGGTCAGGCCATCCAGATCAGTTCGCCCAAAACGGTGCTGCGCAGCCACCCGGATCGCGTTGAATATTCCGCGTGCCGTGATGGGGGATGGATCTCCGCTCGCAAATTCCCCGTCTGCCAGCCCTGCCACAAAGTCAGTCCGGGACCCGATATGGGCCATGTCAGCGGGCGTCATACCCATGTCTTCTGCGGTCCAGTACTGGCCGCTCAGGCTTTGCACCGCTTGACCGAAGGCACGCAGAAGATCGGGTGATTTATCGACGTGCGGGTCACCAATAATAACGGCCTTGCCACCCCCCAGAGGAAGATCAGCTGCAGCGTTCTTGAAGGTCATGCCCCGCGCCAATTGCAAGGCATCATTCAATGCCTCAGCGGCATGCCCGTAGGGGCGCATCCGCACACCGCCAGCAGCAGGACCGCGTTGCGTCGAGTGAACTGCAATATAGCCCAATAAACCAAGTGCGCTGTCCTTGAATTCGACCACGCGCTCGTAATCTGGCGCGTCTATGATGGTGATGTCCATTCTTCTCCTCCGGGCTACCCAGTGGAGTTTGCCATCTGTCGGAGAGTGAATTTCACCTATTTATCGCTACCAGCAGAAGTATTTTAGGGGTATTCTTCAACCAACTGGAAAATGATGGAGTTTTTCACTATGGATGACATCGACTCCAAGATAATCCGTGCCCTCCAGAATGATGGCCGCATGACTGTTATCGATCTGGCAGACCATGTCGGGCTGTCCCCGACACCTTGCGCGCGGCGCTTGGATCGATTGCAACGAGATGGGATCATCACCGGGTACGCCGCTCAGGTAGACCCCGAGCAGCTTGGCTTCGGCGTTACGATTTTTGTCTCTGTCGAGTTGGAGAAACAGGATCGCAGCGCCATCGATTCCTTTGAAAAGGCAATTCGGCGGTGTGATGAGGTGATGGAGTGCTATCTCATGACAGGCTCGCGTGACATCTTGCTACGCGTCGTGGCCAAAGACCTCAACGCATTTGACACCTTCTTAGAAAACCGACTGATGAAAATACAAGGCATCAGAAATCTGCGTTCAAACTTTGCCTTGCGCACCATGGTCAAACGTGAGTCGCTGCCTCTGTAACGCGGATAATCTGCTGGACCTTGCCTCGGCCCCAACCTAGGTTTCCCGAAGCTTGAGGGAGGGCGCAATGGCAGTCGGCAAAAACATCCGCACCTATTTCGAAGGTCAATGGCATGATGGGGACGCCCCGATCATGCGCGCAGCCGACCATGGCGCATGGCTTGGCTCGTCTGTATTTGACGGCGCCCGCTTCTTTGATGGAATGACCCCGGATCTGGATGCCCATTGCGCTCGGGTCAATCGCTCGGCAGAAGCTCTGATGCTAACGCCTTCGGTGACTACGGAACAGATGGTTGAACTGGTCCAGGAGGGGCTACAAAGCTATCCAACAGATACTGCAGTTTACATTCGTCCTATGTATTGGGGCATCGACGGAGACCCCGCCGCCATCATCCCCCAGGAAGACAGCACTGGCTTCGCCATTTGCCTGGAAGAAATCCCGATGGCCCCCGAATCCGCCTCGGCCACGCTGACGACAACCCGCTTCCGTCGCCCCGTTCTGGAATCTGCCGTGGTTAACGCCAAAGCGGGTTGCCTCTATCCGAACAATGCGAGGATGCTGCTGGAGGCACGCAGCAAAGGATTCTCAAACGCGTTGGTTGCCGATGCGATGGGGCACGTGGCGGAAACCGCGACCGCCAATATTTTCATGGTTCGCGACGGCGAAGTTTTCACCCCGATTCCCAATGGAACATTCCTTGCCGGCATCACCCGGGCGCGACACATCAAGAATCTGCGCGCCGATGGGGTGAAAGTGCATGAATCTGTGCTGAGCTTTGAGGACTTTCACGATGCTGACGAAGTGTTCATGACCGGTAACATGAGCAAAGTGACCCCAATCACCGCGCTGGATGACACCCAGTATCAGGTTGGTCCAATTGCCCGTCGCGCACGCGAGATGTACTGGGACTGGGCTGCAAGCAATCGCTGATCGACACCCTGCCCGTTTCAGTTGCCTCTGCGCATCCTGTGGGGCATGATCCCGAAAACAAACGAGGACAAACATGCGCAAGTTCCTAGTCGTTCTTGACGACAGCCGTGAATGCCTGAACGCCATGCGCTTTGCCGCAATGCGCGCGGCCCATACTGGCGGCGGGGTTACGGTTCTTTCGGTAATTCCACCGGACGAGTTCAACCATTGGATCGGTGTTGCCGAGGTGATGCGCGAAGAGGCGCGCGAGCGTATTCACGCGCATTTTGAAGTGTTCGCCAAATGGATGCGTGACAAGCAGGGTGTCGAGCCCGAATTGGCCATTCGCGAAGGCGACCCGGTTGCTCAAATCATCGAACACGTCCAGTCCGACTCTGAAATTGGCGTGTTGGTGCTAGGCGCTGGCACTGACAAGAAAGGACCCGGACCATTGGTAACCCAGCTAACCCGGAACTCTGGCAGTCTGCCTATACCGGTCACTATCGTGCCCGGCGACTTAAGCAAAGAAAAGCTGGAAGCCATCACCTGAGGCACTTTATGCCAGCAACATTGCAATTTTGGTTCGATTTCGCGTCGACCTATTCCTATCTCAGCGCCATGCGCATCCAACAGGCGGCCGCAGAAAGGAGAGTCGCCTTGGAATGGCACCCATTTCTTCTGGGCCCGATCTTTGCTGAACAGGGATGGAACAACTCGCCGTTCAATCTGTATCCCGCAAAGGGCCGGTACATGTGGCGGGATATGGAACGGCTTTGTGCAGCGCGCGATCTACCATTTCAGCAGCCCAAAAATTTTCCACAAAACAGCCTGCAAGCGGCGCGTCTGGCATTGGCAGTCGGATCAACTAATCAACGTGGTGCATTTGTACGCGCTGTCTATTCTGCACAATTCGGAGCGGGACAAGACATTTCGGACCTCACGGTTCTGGCGGAATGCCTTGCCATGTCAGGCGTTTCGCAAGATGTGATGGAACAGATTCGTAGCCCCCAGATCAAATCCGCGCTGTTCGAACAGGTCGCTCAGGCCAAGGCTCTGCACATCTTCGGCGCACCAAGCTTTATCGCCAAAGATGAATTGTTCTGGGGTGACGACCGATTGGATGACGCGATTTCCTTTGCCACATCAATTTAGAACGATTCCAAATCTTGACTTCCCCCGTCCGGACGCGCATATCAGATACACCTTAAACGGAGCCGCGCCATGTTTATCCAAACTGAATCCACACCCAACCCGGCAACTCTGAAGTTTTTGCCCGGTCAGACGGTTCTGGAAGCGGGTACTGCAGATTTTCCAAACGCTGAGGCGGCCGAGAAATCTCCGCTCGCCACTCGTATCTTTGGCATCGCGGGTGTGACAGGAGTGTTCTTTGGCAATGATTTTGTCACGGTGACAAAATCCGATGATGTCCAATGGGATCACATCAAACCCGCCATCCTTGGTGCTGTAATGGAGCATTACCAGTCCGGTCAGCCCGTCATGGGCACAAACGTTGATGCAGGCGCAGGGCACGCCGAACATACCGGTGAAGACGCTGAAATTGTGCACCAAATCAAAGACTTATTGGACAGCCGAGTGCGGCCTGCCGTGGCACAGGATGGCGGCGACATAACATTCCATGGCTTCGACAAGGGGATTGTTTATCTTCACATGCAAGGGGCCTGTGCGGGATGTCCATCGTCCACGATCACTCTGAAAATGGGTATCGAAAACCTGCTACGGCATTACATCCCGGAAGTGATCGAGGTTCGCCCCGTTGCGATCTGATCCAACCATCCTGGCATTCGACACATCGGCCGCGCATTGCGCGGCCGCTTTGTTGCAAAACGGTGTGATTATTGCGTCCTGCGTTGAGCCCATGTCGCGCGGGCAGGCTGAGAGGTTGATGCCTTTACTAGAAGAGTTGTTGGAAGAGAACGGATGCAACTGGCGAGATCTGGATGCGATTGGTGTCGGGGTTGGCCCCGGAAACTTCACCGGGATTCGAATCTCGGTCTCGGCGGCCCGAGGACTGGCGCTTGGTCTGGACGTTCCCGCAGTCGGTGTATCGGGCTTCGATGCCTTGGCCGAGTTGGCCCCCAAAGGCCACTTACCTGCGATTCCCGCTCCTCGCGACCAAGTTTATTTGATGCCGGATGGAGCAGAAGCGCGACTGGTCGCGCGACACGAGGCAGAATCATTGGGCAGACTATATCTTTGCGATCAGCCTGATCGGCAGGTTCGCACTATTGCTCGATTGGCGTCGCGCCGTTTGGCCTCGACGCTCACTCCACCCGCGCCTTTATATGTTCGCCCTGCAGATGCCGCGCCTTCGCGCGACGTACCTCCGGTCTTGCTTGACGAATGACGCCACAGGAAATGGCTCATATCCATGCCGCCGCGTTCCATCAGAGCCGCCCTTGGGTTGCAGATGAGTTTGCCGAGCTTTTGGCAAATCGCTTCATCCATGCAATTGGGGACACAAGATCATTTGCGTTGGTTCAGGTGATTGCCAACGAAGCGGAACTACTGACGATAGCAACCCATCCAGATCACCAAAGGAAGGGATTGGCGCGAAAGATAATGGTAGAATTCCACGCCTACGCGGATCAGGCTGGGGCTTCGCGGGCGTTTCTGGATGTTGCCTCGGACAATGACGCGGCAATCGCTCTTTACGAAGCATGTGGATACGAAGCATGTGGCACACGCAAGCGCTACTACCTGCGCGAGAACGGTCCAAACGTCGACGCAATCGTCATGGAATGTCGTTTTCACGGCAATTAATCACTTTTTTAGACCATATGGTCAAATTTCTATTGACCGAAGCTGTTGCAAACAGCTTCAATTCCCGCCATCACAACATGTATGCTCGCTCTGAGTGGGTATCGGGGGATTCAGCCCCGGACCGATAATAGCCAACGGGAGTAACAAATGACCCTTATGAAATCTTTGATGGGCGCAGCCGCTGCGGTTGCACTGACAGCAGGCGCAGCCCTGGCAGAACCGGCCCTGATCTTTGATCTGGGCGGTAAGTTCGACAAGTCATTCAACGAAGCGGCCCATAACGGCGCGTCTCGCTGGGCCGAAGAAACGGGCGGTACATACCGCGAGATTGAGATGCAGTCCGAAGCACAGCGCGAACAGGCCCTGCGTCGTTTCGCCGAAGCCGGCTCGAACCCGATCATCACCATGGGCTTTGGCATGGCTGACCCGCTGGCCGCGGTTGCAGCTGACTACCCTGACACAACCTTTGTGGTAGTTGACGTGACATGGCTGGACGCCCCGAACCTGCGTCAGGTTGGCTTTGCCGAGCATGAAGGCTCATACCTAGTTGGCATGATGGCAGCGATGGCATCGAAGACCGGCACTGTCGGCTTCATCGGCGGTATGGACGTGCCACTTATCCGCCACTTTGGTTGCGGATACGCACAAGGTGCCAAAGCCGTGAATCCCGACATCAATGTTGTTGCCAACATGACTGGTACAACTCCGGCAGCGTGGAACGACCCGGTAAAAGGCTCTGAGCTAACCAAAGCACAAATCAGCCAAGGTGCTGACGTGGTTTACGCCGCAGCTGGCGGCACTGGCGTTGGTGTTCTGCAGACCGCCGCAGACGAAGGCATCCTGTCGATCGGCGTTGACAGCAACCAGAACCACCTGCACCCAGGTAAAGTTCTGACTTCGATGCTCAAGCGCGTTGACGTCGCCGTTTATGAAGCGATGAAAGCGGGTGAGGACGTCGAAACCGGCGTATTCGTCATGGGCCTGTCCGAAGATGGCGTTGGCTATGCTATGGACGAAAACAACGCGCCGCTGGTTTCCGACGATATGAAAGCTGCGGTTGACAAAGCTCGTCAGGACATCATCGACGGCAATGTTTCGGTTGTCAGCTACTATGAGAACGACAGCTGCCCGGCACTGCAGTTCTGATAACACACGGGGCGAAGGGTCAAACTTCGCCCCGAATGCACTCTGCCGCGATACTGATCGCGGTCCTTTCGGCAATTGAGGACAAGACATGACCGTCCCCGCCATTGAGCTCAAAGGGATTTCCAAAGCCTTTGGGCCGGTTCAGGCCAACAAAGACATTTCCATCAGCGTAGCCCCCGGAACGATCCATGGGATCATCGGAGAAAACGGTGCGGGCAAATCCACGCTGATGAGCATTCTCTACGGCTTCTACAAAGCCGACAAAGGTGAGATCTGGATCAACGGATCCAAGACCGACATCCCCGATAGTCAGGCTGCGATTGCAGCAGGCATCGGGATGGTTTTCCAGCATTTCAAACTGGTCGAAAACTTCACCGTACTAGAAAACATCGTTCTGGGTGCCGAGGATGGCGGACTGCTGGCGCCATCCTTGGCGAAAGCCCGCAAAGAGCTGAAAGAGCTTGAAGAAGAATACGAACTGTTCGTGGACCCCGATAAGCGCATCGACGAAATTGGCGTTGGCATGCAGCAGCGGGTTGAGATCCTCAAAGCGCTCTATCGCAAGGCAGAAATTCTAATTCTCGACGAGCCGACCGGAGTGCTGACCCCCGCCGAGGCGGATCAATTGTTCCGCATACTTGACCGGCTGCGGTCCGAGGGCAAAACGATCATCGTGATCACGCACAAGCTGCGCGAGATCATGGAAAATACTGATACCGTCTCGGTGATGCGGCGCGGTGAGATGACCGCGACAGTCAAAACCGCTGAGACCAACCCACAGGAACTGGCCGAACTTATGGTGGGCCGCAAAGTTCTGCTCCAGGTCGACAAGGTGCCCGCGCAACCGGGCAAACCGGTTCTGGAGATCGAAAAGCTCAGCGTCACCGATTCGGCAGGTGTCGAGCGCGTGAAAGGCATCGACCTGACTGTTCGCGCAGGTGAAATCGTGGGGATTGCTGGCGTTGCAGGAAACGGGCAATCGGAACTGCTGGAGGTTCTGGGCGGGATGCGTCCCGGACAGGGATCAATCAAATTGAATGGGGAACCTCTGCCATTGCACGGCCCCGACTCGGACGGTCAGGCACGGCGCGCGCAACACATCGCGCATGTGCCCGAGGATCGCCAGCGCGAAGGCTTGATCATGGATTTTTACGCGTGGGAGAATGTGGCCTTCGGCTATCACCGCGATCCTGCGTATAAGCGCGGGCTGTTCATGGACAATGCCGCACTGCGCGCCGACACCGAAGCCAAGATTGAGAAATTCGACGTACGCCCGCCCAATGGCTGGCTGACCGCCAAAAGCTTCTCGGGTGGCAACCAGCAGAAGATCGTCGTCGCGCGCGAGATTGAGCGGAACCCGGACCTGCTGCTGGTGGGCCAACCCACACGCGGTGTGGATATCGGTGCCATCGAATTCATTCATAAACAGATCGTTGCCCTGCGTGATCAGGGTAAGGCGATTCTGCTGGTTTCGGTCGAACTGGAAGAGATCTTCTCGCTGTCCGACCGGATCGCCGTGATGTTTGACGGACATATCATGGGCGAGCGTCTGCCCGCCGAGACGGATGAAAAAGAACTGGGCCTACTGATGGCCGGTGTTGCAGGAGAGGCCGCCTGAACCATGGAAAAAATGCCCAAATGGGCCGATGTGGTGCTGATCCCGATCATCAGCCTGCTGTTGGCCACAATCCTTTCGGCAATCGTTATTCTGGCCATTGGGGAAAACCCGATCGAGGCGGTCAACCTGATGGTCACAGGGGCCTTGGGTTCAACCTATGGCTGGGGTTATACGCTCTATTACGCGACAAACTTCATCTTCACCGGTCTCGCGGTTGCAGTCGCCTTTCATGCGCGCCTGTTCAATATCGGTGGTGAGGGGCAGGCCATGTTGGGCGGACTGGGCGTTGCCATTGTCTGTCTATCAGTCCCATGGCCGCATTGGACCATTGCATTGTTGGCTGCCTGCGCAGCTTCGATGATCTTTGGGGCAGCTTGGGCTGCAATCCCGGCCTATCTGCAAGCCAAGCGGGGCAGCCATATCGTTATCACCACGATCATGTTCAATTTCATCGCCGCTGCCTTCCTGAACTACATGCTGGTCAATGTGATGCGCCCGCAGGGGTCGCAAGACCCGGCGACCGCCCGGTTCCCCGAGGCAGTACACTTGCCAACATTCCAGTCGATGTTCTCAAGCGCTGAAAACATCGTATTCCGGGGGGCGCCCGCGAATATTTCGTTCTTCGTAGCGATACTTGCCTGCATCGTGGTTTGGGCCCTGATCTGGCGCACGCGACTGGGATACGAAATCCGCGCCTATGGCCATTCGGAAACGGGAGCCGTCTATGCCGGTATCTCACCCGTGCGCATCACGATCATCGCAATGCTGATCTCGGGTGCCCTTGCAGGCATGATGGCTATCAACAATGTCATGGGTGAAGCAGAACGACTTGTCCTCAATTCGACCGAGGGTGCCGGATTTATTGGGATCGCCGTGGCTCTTATGGGTCGTTCCCATCCATTTGGCGTTTTCCTTGCTGCGATCCTGTTCGGATTTCTGTACCAGGGCGGCGCTGAATTGGCGTTGTGGACGTCGATCCCACGTGAACTGATCGTGGTCATTCAGGCGCTGGTCATCCTATTCACCGGTGCGCTCGATAATATGGTGCGCATGCCGCTTGAAAAGATCTTCCTGAGTTTTCGGAAGGGGGCAGAGTGATGGAATTTTTCGTTACCCTCATTCAGGTCCTCGATTCTACAGTTCGACTGGCCACGCCACTGTTGCTGGCTTGTCTGGCGGGTTTGTATTCCGAACGCGCCGGCATTTTCGACATCGGGCTTGAAGGCAAGATGCTTATGGCGGCTTTCTTCTCGGCTGCTATCGCCGCAGTAACGGGTTCGGTCTGGTTAGGGCTTCTGGCTGGGATCGGAGCCTCTCTGGTTTTGTCAGCATTGCACGGACTGGCTTCGATCACGTTTCGGGGCAATCAACTGATCTCGGGTGTCGCCATCAATTTCCTCGCGTCCGGTATGACGGTTCTGATCGCGCAAAGCTGGTTTCAACAGGGTGGACGCACTCCGTCTCTGTTTGGCGGCGGCCGGTTTGAGCCGATCAACTTCCCCTTCGCAGAAGCGCTGGAAGGTGTGCCATTCATCGGCCCGATATATTCCGAGCTGCTGTCAGGCCATTCAATCCTCGTCTATGTGGCATTCCTGTTCGTACCACTCACCTGGTGGATCTTGTTCCGCACCAGGTTCGGGCTGCGATTGCGTGCGGTAGGCGAAAATCCTGCGGCGGTTGATACAGCCGGGGTCTCGGTCGTTGGTCTGCGATTTGCCGCCGTGGCCATCTGCGGCATTCTCTGCGGTATTGCCGGTGCATATCTGGCGACAGCCTTGCAAGCCGGATTTGTAAAAGAAATGACAGCAGGTCGCGGATTCATCGCATTGGCAGCGCTAATCTTCGCAAAGTGGCGCCCTTGGCACGCGATGTGGGCTTGCCTGTTGTTCGGGTTGTTGCAGGCGATTGCGCTGCGGTTCCAGAACATCGATCTGGGTGGGGTCGTAATCCCGGTCCAGGTGATGGACGCCCTGCCCTACATTCTGACCGTGGTGATTCTTGCAGGCTTTGTTGGCAAAGCCATTCCACCACGCGCGGGGGGTGAACCCTACGTCAAAGAACGCTGATAGAGCCAGTTCAGGACTGCTCCTCAGTCCTGTTTGCTGCAGAGCGGCATACAGAGTTGATTTTGTATGTCGCAACCGTTCTAAGGGGGTATGCACGTATACCTCCCCATAGCCGAAGTTTCGGTCAACCCTTTCCTGCTGCTTGGAATTGGCGGGTTGGTTGGTGTTTTGTCCGGTATGTTTGGCGTGGGCGGGGGGTTCCTGATCACCCCTATGCTTTTTTTCATCGGCATACCCCCGGCTGTGGCGGTGGCCACATCGGCCAATCAAGTTGTGGCCTCATCGTTCTCTGGGCTGATGGCGCACCTGAAACGCAAGACCGTTGACCTTGAGATGGGCACCGTCCTGCTTGGCGGAGGGCTGCTCGGTGCGGCCTTGGGAATGGTTGTTTTTAACTTTCTGAAACATCTCGGCCAGGTCGATCTGGCGGTTCAGCTTTGTTATGTCGTGTTCCTAGGCGTGATCGGCAGCTTGATGTTTGTCGAAAGCCTGAACGCTATCCGTCGCGCAAGGCAGTCAGGAAGTACCCCTGTCGCCAAGCGCCGGCAACGGACATGGGTCCACGCGTTACCCTTCAAAATGCGCTTTCGTGCTTCGAGCCTTTATATTTCAGTGATCCCACCCGCACTGGTCGGGTTCTGCGTTGGTATCCTGTCAGCGATCATGGGAGTTGGCGGCGGATTTATCATGGTGCCCGCGATGATCTATATCCTTGGTATGCCCACAAAAGTCGTGATCGGCACATCCCTGTTTCAGATCATATTTGTGGCTGGGTTCACGACGATGATACATGCCTCGACAAACTACAGCGTCGATGTGCTTCTTGCGGTTCTTCTTTTGGTCGGGGGGGTTGTGGGCGCACAATTGGGCACCCAAATCGGCGCACGTTTGAAGGCCGAGCAATTACGCATTCTGTTGGCTCTTTTGGTCATTGCAGTTGCTGCAAAAATCGGGTTTGACCTGCTCCTGACGCCGCCTGACTATTTTTCTCTCTCAGAACCCGGAGGAGTTTAGCCGTGTTGCAAGCTCTGCCCGCAAGCCACCCCGACCGCAAGAGAACGGGCCGGTTCAAGCCCGGTAACGCCAGTAATAACGTGACGGTATCATGCATATTTACCTGCCCATAGCCGAAGTCTCTGTAAACGCCTTCCTGTTGTTTGGTCTGGGCGGAATGGTCGGCATTTTGTCGGGGATGTTCGGCGTTGGGGGCGGTTTCCTGATGACCCCATTGCTGTTCTTTATCGGCATTCCACCCGCCGTGGCCGTTGCAACCGAAGCCAACCAAATTGTTGCCTCTTCATTCTCAGGGGTTCTGGCACATTTCAGACGCCGAACCGTTGATCTGAGAATGGGGACAGTCCTATTGGTTGGGGGGTTGGCAGGTGCTGCATTGGGCGTCGTCGTCTTTAATTATCTCAAAAGTCTTGGTCAGGTCGACCTGCTGGTCAAACTTTGCTACGTCGTCTTTCTAGGCATCATCGGCAGCCTGATGTTCGTCGAAAGCCTGAATGCAATACGCAAGACCCGAAAAGGCGGTACGCCTCCTCCGAAGCGGCGCCAGCGTGGATGGGTTCACGCCATGCCGTTCAAGATGCGTTTCCGGACTTCGGGTCTGTATATCTCGGTCATTCCACCAGTGATCGTTGGTCTGTTCGTCGGTGTCTTGTCAGCCATTATGGGGGTTGGCGGCGGGTTTATTATGGTGCCTGCGATGATCTACCTTTTGGGCATGCCAACCAAGGTGGTTGTAGGAACTTCCCTGTTTCAGATCATCTTCGTAACCGCCTTCACCACCATGCTGCATGCCACGACCAACTATACGGTTGACGTCGTGCTGGCCGTTCTGCTGCTGGTCGGTGGCGTGGTCGGAGCCCAGGTGGGAACTGTTATCGGGGCCCGGATGCCAGCCGAGCAGCTGCGAGTTCTGCTTGCCGCGCTTGTGCTTGTCGTCTGCGGCAAGCTGGCACTTGATTTGTTGCTACAACCTTCCGAGCTGTACTCGCTGGGCACGGATGGAGGACACTAAGATGTTGCGTTTGATTGTCCTTCTATCTCTGATTTGCCTGCCCGCTTTTGCCGCCGAAGAACAAGTTGTTCTGGGATTAAGCCAGGATCGCGTATCAATCACGGCCAATTTCGACGGCTCCGAGATTCTGGTATTCGGAGCTGTAAAACGCGAAGCCCCCATACCGGAAGGCCCCCCGCTTGAGGTTGTTGTCGCTGTCGCTGGTCCATCCGAACCCGTAACCGTTCGGCGCAAGGAAAAGCGATTTGGCATCTGGGTAAACACCGATAGCCTGGTTGTTGATCTGGCCCCTAGTTTTTATGCCGTAGCCACGAGCGCTCCGTTCAGTGAAGTACTGACCCAAACCGAAGATCTGCGGTACAAGGTTTCAATCGAACGCGCCATCCGCTCGGTGGGCGCCGATATGAATATTCAGGGCGCTCAGGACTTTTCCGAAGCCGTCATTCGCATCCGAGAGGATGAAGGTTTGTATTCCATCCGTGAAGACACTGTGGCGGTTGACGAACAAACTCTGTTCCGAACTTCGATCGAAATGCCGTCAGACCTTACAGAAGGTAGCTATGCCGCCCGTATTTTCCTGACGCGGGGTGGTATGGTTGTCTCAACTTTCGAAACATCTATTGATGTACGCAAGGTCGGGCTGGAAAGGTTCCTGTACAGCATGTCCCGCGAACAGCCGATCTGGTACGGGCTTATGTCGCTGGCGATAGCGATTGCAGCAGGGTGGGGTGCATCGACCGCTTTCCGACTGTTGCGCGAAAACTAGGCTCAGCCGCGGCCGATATAGGGCATCTTTGTCGCCATCACAGTCATGAACTGCACATTTGCTTCTAGCGGTAGCTGGGCCATATGCAGCACAGACCGGGCGGCATCGCCAACAGCCATCGTCGGATCGGGCTGACGACCATCAGCGATGGCGTTCTCGACCAGCTCTTGCACCATGGGCGTGCGGGCGTTGCCGATATCAATCTGCCCACAGGCAATTCCAAAATCCCGCCCATCCAGCGACAAGCTCCGTGTCAGGCCCGTGATCGCATGTTTTGTTGCCGAGTAGTGTACCGAATTCGGGCGCGGTACATGGGCCGCGATTGATCCATTGTTGATGATCCGCCCGCCCTGCGGCTTCTGCGATCGCATCGTGGCAAACGCGGCGCGCGCACAATGGAACATCCCGTTCAGATTCACATTGACCGAGTTGTACCAATCCTCAAGCGCGATCTCATCAATCGTGCCGCCCGGCGCAAAAATGCCGGCGTTGTTGAACAGGACATCCAGACGGCCGATTTGTTTTACAAAGTTGGTGAACGCTTGAGCGACCGCTTCTGCGTCGGTCACATCAGCAACCAACGGGATCGCCTTGTCGTTGCCCTGCGCCATTGCTTCAAGTTTGTCGGCGCTGCGGGCCAATAGACCAACTGTCCAACCCTCTGCCAGAAACAACTCGGCGGTCGCGCGACCAATGCCCGAACTTGCGCCAGTTACGATGATTGTCTTCATGTCACTTCCGACTCCAATATCAGCGACGGCGTCGCGACGGCCCGCAGATCATCTACCCTTAAGGGATGAGATGGCTTTGACAATCTGTTCCGCACCACCCAGATCAATCGTTCCTGCGCACGGGTGATCGCCACATAGGCAAGACGCTTCCAAAGCGGCTGCCCCGCCTCGGTCCGTCCCATCCGCGCGGCGGCATAAATATCCGGTGCGAACACCTGCACGGTGTCCCATTGAGAGCCCTGCGCCTTGTGAATTGTCACCGCAGCACCGTGCAGAAACGTCGCCCCCATCCGCGCGGCAAAGGGAATGAACGGCTCTTCCTCATCAGGCTTTTCGATTTGCACAATTGATGCAGCCGAGACCTGCGGGTCCTCAGCTCCCATAACATGTAAGCGTGAAAATCCGGGTTTGCGACCAAGGCCAAGGTAGATAACCTGTGCCCCTTTGATTAGCCCGCGCGCTTCAAGATCCAGCCGTTTCTTGCGGTGCTTCAATGGCAATTCAATGCCGTCACAGATCAGCGGTTCACCTTCCAACAGCTCAGTTTCCGGCGCACCATGCACGCTGCGGAACGCCTGTATCAAACGGATGCGGGTCGCGTTGCGCCAGACCAGGACCGGACTACGCGCCATCAGATCAACTTCGACCCGCTGGCCCCAGACAACGCGATCATCCTTGCGGGCGGTGTCCTCAATCAGACGCTCAAAATCCTCGAAGCCCATGGCGGGATCGGATAGAGCGTGGGCTAGATCAAGTATTGGGTTATCAGCCGTCTGCCTATGTACACGATGCAAGATCTGCTTACGCGGCTCTGGCAACCCGTCAAAAACCATCGAGCCCGATTGATTGACTGGTGCCAACTGCGCCGGATCACCAAACAGCAACAGCGTCGGGAAGATTTCTTTCAGATCTTCAAATTGCCGGTCATCCAGCATCGAGGCTTCGTCCACAAAGCCAATATCGAGGGGTTCATCGCGGCGTTTCCAGCCAGTGATAAAGTCAGATCCACGCAGACCAGCAGCGGCCAGAGCGCCGGGAATGGATTTGTTATTGGCATAAAACGCCGCCGCCCGGTCCAGCGCTTCGTCGGTCAACCCTTCAATCTCGGGTCGTTCGTCATTGCCCGCCAGCCATTCGGCAATCCGCTCATATTCCGGGTCATAAACGGGTGTATAAAGGATACGGTGGATTGTCGTTGCAGGCACTCCACGCAATCTTAAAACACTGGCTGCCTTGTTCGTCGGAGCAAGGATCGCAAGGCTGCGTTTGTCGCGGGACTTGCGGCTTTCAAAATCACCCGAGATCAGGTTGACTCCAGTTTCGGCCAGAGCCTTGTAAAGTTCCGCCAGCAAAAGGGTTTTACCAGATCCCGCCTTGCCAACCACAGCCATGACACCCGATTTCCCGTTTCCGGGAAGTTTCAGCAGAGCGTCATCCTCAAGATCAACTCCGGCCGAGCGCAACATCTCGGCAATGTTGTCGAAAGCGGTGGCTTGATCATCGGAAAAGGTGACTTGAGGCAGAGACATGGCGCGACCCTACAAGGACGCGCCGTGCGCCACCAGAGGCGGAATACGATTTCCGTGCTGTCAGGCAGAGAGAGCAAACCGATGCTGCTTCCCCTTCCCAAATGCGGTATTGAACCACAAGCGCGATAACTCTCTCGGGATGCCAGCACGGGCAGCGACTCGGTTGCAATCCTCTGCGGAATAAGGCCATAGGCCTACCGAAATCTGATTACGACCTTTGCCTTCTGATCCCAGAACCACGGGTGATGGCCCAATCATTCGGTAAATCCGGATCATACGGGCATCAAAAACGCCAGCGATATGGGTCAGTCCAATTCCCTCCATAACCTCGCCCCCACTTAGCATGATAGCCCCGGCGGTATGGGCGCTGGCAGTTCGAGAAAGGCAAAAGCGCGTGACCTCCCAAATAAGCGGGCTTCGGATCGGGCTGCCCCCGGTGAGATGGCCAAAAACGTCGTTCACCATAACCGGACCGGTCGTCGGCAATATCCGCATCGACGCTCCGTGACTGCCATCCGCTTCTTCCCAGATCACATAGAGCGGATTGAGGTCATCGTATTGATCCCGCTCTTCCCCCCTTTCGTTAACCTTTACATCCCAACCGAGTCGGGTTTTGAACTGATCGGCGCGATCTCTGAACATTCCTTCTGCCAATGCCGGAAATTTATGCAGCTCATCAGCATAAATATAACGCAACATGATGTATTTCCCTTGTCGTCCATATCTGGAACAAAAGAGGTACAAACACGTGGTTAATATTGGATGAGACCACCGTACGGTGGTTAAACGACTATTAATCCTCTGCTAAGCGCGGTGGCGATTGCATGAGTCGTATTCTGCGCTCCGAGTTTCGAACGCGCACTTTCGATATAGGCCCTGAGCGTATGCTCCGAAATCGAAAGCGAATGCGCCACTTGCGCCCTACTGTAACCCAGCGCCAGCAGCGTCATGGCATCTATCTCGCGAGGAGAAAGCCCGCGCGTCGTTTCCGGTTGTCGATTTTTGGCAAATTCCAGTGCTTTTCGGTTAAGAAAATGCGCCACTAAGATCAGATCGCGACCATGGGCGTCTTTGAACGTCTGCCAGGCCGCATCGTCGCACGTGTTATTCACGGTGAACAATGCGAACTGCCCGCTGGGTCCGCGCAATGGGATCGAGTATCCCTGATTGCCAACACCATGATCCTGCGCGTCTTCCAAGAAAGCTCTGACGGCTTTGCCCGACCAATTCAATTGTTTCCAATCCACCGCATGGAAGCGCTGAAAACAACCAAGAATAACCGGATCAATCCGGTGGTAGTTTTTATCGCGATACTGCTTGTCCCAGGCATCTGAATATGTCGTAAACCCATATTGGTCACCGGCACCATCGACCCAGTGATAGGTTACATGGTCGATGCGCAGCGTGTCACGCAGCTGGATGAGTATAGTCGCAAGCTCTTCAAGCGTGCTGGTGCTTTCCAAATCCTCGAGGATCTGACTCAAATCGAACTTTGTTCCCATTCGCGGGCGCGCAAGCCTCATCCTTTGAGGACGCAATCTCGGCCGCTGCGATTAGCCTTGTATCATCAAGCTGCTCGGCAAGTGCGCTCAACCCATTTGCCACCGCAAAGGCGTTGAGATCCGACAATACGTCCAATATCCACTCATTCTGCGCCATTAGGGTGTCTCCGAAATAGTTAACGAAGGGTTAACACAACCATAACATGTGCAGTCTATTTCGGCCTATTCACTGCTTTCTACTCCCCAGAAATAGTGTGGGCTGGATTTCTAACGTATTGAAAAAATTGATAACTGGGAATCGCAAATCACCCGCAAGGACGATGCGATGCCTTGCGGGTGATGTAGCTGTTCAAAAAAACTGAGACCGTTAGTCGCGGGCGGCTAATACTTCCTCAAGGGTGCGCATACCCGTATACGGAGCCTGAACTAATACCGACATATTGCCCGGCTTGTGCTCATTTCGCATCATCTTCATATGCGCCTCGGGCAGCTCCTTCCAGGTAAACACCTCGGACATGCATGGATCCAATCGGCGTTCTACCATCAGCTTATTCGCTGCGGCAGCTTGCTTTAGATGGGCGAAGTGCGAGCCCTGCAAACGTTTCTGATGCATCCACATATAGCGCACGTCGAAGGTCAGATTATAGCCAGTGGTCCCGGCACAAATCACGACCATGCCGCCTTTTTTCACCACAAAGGTCGATACCGGGAATGTGCTTTCACCCGGATGCTCGAACACCATGTCGACGTTCACACCTTTGCCGGTGATATCCCAGATGGCCTTGCCGAACTTGCGGGCCTCTTTGAACCATTCGGCATATTCAGGCGTATTGACCGTGGGCAACTGGCCCCAGCAGTTGAAGTCCTTGCGGTTCAGAACGCCTTTGGCACCCAGCCCCATAACAAAGTCACGTTTGCTTTCGTCCGAGATCACGCCGATCGCGTTAGCTCCCGCCGTATTGATCAGCTGGATTGCGTAAGAGCCCAGACCGCCCGACGCGCCCCAGACCAGTACGTTCTGGCCAGGTTTCAAGTCATGCGGTTCGTGACCGAACAGCATCCGATAAGCCGTTGCCAGGGTCAAAGTGTAGCAGGCGCTTTCTTCCCAAGTCAGGTGCTTGGGGCGCGGCATCAGCTGCTGTGCCTGTACATTTGTAAACTGCGCGAATGACCCATCTGGTGTCTCATATCCCCAGATACGCTGGCTGTCCGAGTACATCGGATCGCCGCCGTTACAGTGCTCATCATCACCATCATCCTGGTTGCAATGAATGACCACTTCGTCGCCGACCTTCCAGCGTGTGACCTTCTCACCCACGGCCCAGACGATGCCCGAAGCATCCGAGCCCGCAATATGGTAAGGGGCTTTGTGTCCGTCAAACGGGCTGATGGGCTTGCCCAACGAGGCCCAGACACCGTTATAATTCACACCGGCTGCCATCACGAGGACCAGAACTTCGTGACTGTCCAGCTTGGGTACATCAACCACCTCGAGCTGCATTGCCGTGTCTGGCTCGCCATGACGCTCTTTCCGGATGGCCCAAGCATACATTTGCTTGGGTACATACCCCATCGGAGGGATTTCACCCATTTCATAGAGGTCCTTTTCCGGTGCCTCATACGACGCGATACCGCTATCGACATCCAAAGCCATGTTGGCCTCCTTTGTTCTTATCTATTGCCGCGCCGCAGAATCGCGGCTTTCCTCAGATGGAATATTGATCCCTAAGTAATATTGCAACCGTTTTTGATGTATTTTTGTAATTTTATGACCCAGCGGTCGCAGAATTACTTTCTGCAGCTGCATCATGTCCTACGCGATCAACAGGCTCGGACGCAGCCGCATAATATGCAAGCAACTCGCCCCGCTCGCCTGAAGGGCGCAGCACTCCACTTTCTCGCCGCAATATCCGGCGCTCAACTAATTGGTTGATCGCATCATCAATTGCCTCACCTTCGCCGTTGGCGACGGCTTTACCACCCATTTCCAGCAATCGAGATTTCAGGTCCTCTTCTGACATCTGCCCTTCTTCCTGCAGCAGCCGACAAGCTGCGGGGACCGGCACAAAGGGTATCGCAGCGCCGATTCTACGCATGAGCTCGCGCGCCAAATCAGTCGTCAAATCCCGCTCATGCGAAGCGCGAAATTCCTTTAAGGATATCGGCGTTGCATATTGGACTGATGCAATCCCAAACTTTTTGTAACGCCCAACAAGACGCCGCCAGATTTGCTTTAGTGTCCAGCGCGTGATGACCCCAATACGTGCACGAAACCGGCGTTCACTGTCCTGCGCCGCAGCCGTCAGGACTGTATCTTCCAAAACGCGATCGTAATTCAGGGCGACGGGTACGAATACAACATCCCGCCCCTTCGGATCCACGCCATCGATGATGTATTTGAGCAAACCCAGCTTAGGGCGGCCCAGTTTACCTGTCAGGCTCAACCCGCCCTCTGGGAACATGGCCTGTGTAACACCCGCTTCGGTCGCGTGACGCACATAGCTTGCCAGCACCTGACGATACAAATCGCTGCCCGATTTACGTCGAATGAAGTAGGCCCCCATTGCACGTATCAAACGACTCAGCGGCCAAACACGGGCCCATTCGCCCACAGCGTAGGAAAGTGTCGAATGATCCGCCGCCAGATAGGTAACAAGCACATAGTCCATATTGCTGCGGTGGTTCATGACGTAAACGACTGTCGCTTCGGGATCGATATTGTCTAGGGCCGTCTTGTCCTCATACCCCAACTGGACCTTGTAGAACGCGTTGCTGAGCATTCGCGCAAATCGAATGGCTATGCTGAAATACGCAACTGTTGAAAAAGACGGGGCGATCTCTCGTGCATAGCGTTGGGCCTGTTCCGAGGCGACGGCATCGGGCACACCCTCCTCTTTGGCATGCTTCTGTACGGCCTTGCTGACTTGAGGGTCATAGATAAGCCTCTGAATCATATCATGGCGCCCGGCCAGTTTGAACGGCTGGATCGGACGCTGCAGGCGTTTGTTCAGCCGCGCAACAGCACGTTCAAGGCGGCGGCGGAAAAACCACCGCACTGAAGGAAATAAGAAATGCGAGGCAAAGGTGACCGTGGCAAACAGCACAATCAGTACAAACAACCAAATCGGTATTTCCACAGTCTGCATCATTTGGGCACAGTGCCATCAATCGCAAACACCCACAATCTGAAGAAACTTGCGATGCCGCAACGCAGCGAATTGACATATACTGAAAATTGCGATTTATGCCTATAGAACGTAATTTTGTTACCCACCGATCCGCGAGGCCCGACCCATGACGCAGTTGCAGAAAGACCGCCCCTGGCTCATCCGTACCTATGCCGGTCACTCGACGGCCAAAGCGTCAAACGCGCTTTATCGTGCAAACCTGGCTAAAGGCCAGACCGGACTATCTGTGGCTTTCGATCTGCCAACCCAAACCGGATACGACAGCGACCATACGTTGGCGCGTGGAGAGGTTGGTAAGGTCGGTGTGCCGATCTGCCATCTGGGGGATATGCGGAATCTGTTCGATCAAATCCCGCTGGAACAGATGAACACCTCGATGACGATCAACGCCACAGCCCCATGGCTTTTGGCGCTTTATATCGCGGTGGCCGAGGAACAGGGTGCTGATGTCTCTAAACTGCAGGGCACAGTCCAGAACGATCTGATCAAGGAATATTTGAGCCGCGGCACCTATGTATGCCCGCCCAAGCCATCCCTGAAGATGATCGCGGACGTGGCCGAGTATTGCTACGAAAACGTGCCCAAATGGAACCCGATGAACGTGTGTTCCTACCATTTGCAAGAGGCAGGCGCGACACCCGAGCAAGAGCTGGCCTATGCGCTGGCCACCGCCATCGCGGTTCTGGACGAGCTGCGTCCGCGCGTGCCGGCGGAAGACTTCCCCGCACTCTGCGGACGGATTTCGTTTTTTGTGAATGCGGGCATCCGGTTTGTCACCGAAATGTGCAAAATGCGCGCATTTGTGGATCTTTGGGATGAGATTCTGCAGCGACGCTATGGTGTCGAAGACCCCAAGTTCCGCCGCTTTCGCTACGGCGTTCAGGTGAACTCGCTGGGGTTGACTGAACAGCAGCCGGAAAACAACGTCTATCGCATTCTGATCGAAATGCTGGCGGTCACCCTGTCAAAACGCGCCCGCGCCCGTGCGGTTCAATTGCCCGCCTGGAATGAAGCGCTGGGTCTGCCGCGCCCTTGGGATCAGCAATGGTCAATGCGGATGCAACAGATTCTCGCCTATGAAACCGACCTGCTGGAATATGGCGATCTGTTCGACGGCAACCCGGTAGTCGATGCCAAAGTCGAAGAACTCAAGAATGGCGCGCGGGCCGAATTGGCCAACCTCGAGTCGATGGGTGGCGCTGTTGCGTCGATCGAATACATGAAATCCCGCCTGGTCGAATCCAACGCCGAACGCCTGAACCGGATTGAACGCAACGAGACCGTTGTTGTTGGGGTCAATAAATGGATCGAGGGTGAAGCCTCACCCCTGCAAACTGAAGATGGCGGCATCATGGTTGTCGACCCGGCGGTTGAACAGGAACAGATCGGGCGGCTCAATGACTGGCGGACAGTGCGGGACAACGCTGCGGTTAGCGCCGCGCTGCAGGCCTTACGCGAAGCGGCGCAATCAGGTGCTAATGTGATGGAACCTTCAATCGCCGCGGCCAAGGCCGGGGTTACAACCGGTGAATGGGCCGAAGAGATGCGCAAAGCATACGGCACCTATCGTGGGCCGACAGGTGTTTCCGGTTCGGTTTCGAACAAAACCGAAGGGTTGGAGGATTTGCGCGCCGCCGTTGATGCAGTCAGCGACCGTCTTGGACGCCGCTTGAAGTTCCTTGTCGGCAAGCCCGGCTTGGACGGCCACTCGAACGGAGCTGAACAGATTGCTTTCCGCGCACGCGATTGTGGAATGGATATCAGCTATGAAGGCATTCGCCTTACGCCAGAGGAAATCGTGTCAGCGGTCCAAGAGACCAATGCACATGTGATTGGTCTGTCCATTCTTTCGGGCAGCCACTTGCCGCTGGTCAAGGACGTGATGACGCGTCTGACCGAAGCGGGTCTGAGCGACATACCTGTCATCGTAGGCGGCATTATTCCCGATGAAGATTCAGAGCAATTGCGTTCCATGGGCGTGGCCAAAATCTATACGCCAAAGAACTTCGAATTGAATTTGATCATGGGTGATATTGTGACCTTGGCCGACCCGAAGGAAATCGCGGCTGAGTAAAAACAAAAAATGAATTTCCAATTCTAATTCCCAATGGGATGGAATAGAGATATTCGGATGAATTGAATTCCTATTGCGTTCTGCTACGGAATAACCGGATTGGAGAGATAAATGGCAATCGATCTAGAGAAAATGTCTCGCAAAGAATTGCTCAAATTGCGCGATCAGGTCGAAAAGGCACTCAAAGGCGCTGAAACGCGAGAGCGAAAAGCGGCGTTGAAGGCGGCCCAAGAGGCTGCAGCCGAGTTTGGCTTCTCGCTATCTGAATTGTCGGGCGATGGTTCAAAACCGGCGAAAGGCTCTAAAGCCAAGCCAAAGTACCAAAACCCTAACGACTCAACACAAACCTGGACAGGACGCGGTCGTAAACCGCAATGGGTTCACGACGCTCTGAATGCAGGCATCGATATTTCTGACCTCGAAATCTGAGTTGAGGTATTGCCAAAATGACAATTCATATTGGAGCCAAAATAGGGGATATCGCCGATACCATTCTTCTACCCGGCGATCCCTATCGCGCAAAATGGGCGGCCGAGACGTTTCTCGACGACGTTAAACTGGTCAATGAAGTCCGTGGCATGCTGGGTTTCACCGGCACCTGGAAAGGAAACCGTGTAACGATTCAAGGCAGCGGCATGGGGATGCCTTCCCTGTCAATCTATGTGAATGAACTAATCCGCGACTATGGTGCAAAAACACTGATCCGGATCGGTTCTTGTGGTGGCATGCAGGAAAGCGTGAATGTGCGTGATGTCATTCTGGCGATGACCTCGACCACGCTCAGCACGCCGTCGCGCGGCATCATGAAAGAGATGAACTTCGCCCCTTGCGCCGATTGGGGATTGCTGCAGGCCGCAGCGCAAGCGGCACAGGCCAAAGGTACACCGACGCATGTGGGCGGTATTTATTCATCCGATGTCTTCTATGACGAGCGTCCAGACCTGAACGAACAAATGGTTCGCCACGGCATTTTAGGGGTCGAGATGGAAGCGGCCGAGCTTTATATCCTCGCTGCACGTCACAAATGCCGGGCGTTGGCGGTGCTCACAGTTTCAGACCACTTGCTGACCGGCGAAGCCCTGCCCTCCTCGGATCGGGAAAGCAGCTTTGGCGAGATGGTTGAGATTGCGCTCCAAGCAGCGTTTCCAGACGGTTGAACAATACCGGAGCTTAGCGCCCATGCGTGCCATCATATCCGTTGCGCGCAGGGCTGCTCCATCCTTCCAGGGCACCCTCGGTCGGAGCGAATATCTCCACCAACAAGGGATAACACGCCGCCGCATCCGATGAGTGCTCCGACGAGCAATCGCCGCCGGGGCACGCGCTGAGATTTCCAAGCAAGTCGATCTCGGCAAAAAACTCAAGATAATCACCAGGACGCACGGGTGACGCCTTCATGAAGTATTGACCCGTGTCCCGCGTGAACCCGGTGCACATGAACACATTCAACACATCATGCACGGCGGGCTCAGCTTCGGCCAACGAGATGCCTAAATGATCCGCCAACGCGCGTGTAAGGTTTGAATGACAACAGTGATGGTACTGCGTTCCGGATAGAAGATTGCCGGTGTAGGGGTCGCAACGCGTCCCGATCACATCATGGACCGATCCGCCAAATTTATCGATTCCATACCAGCCCAGCGTATCGGCAATGATGGTCGCCATTGGCCGCATATGTGGAAAGCTCGACCACATTCGCTCACCCGTTGTGAGGTGCGTACCGTGCAGCGCGCGCGTCTTGCCAGAGTAAAACCGTTCCGACAGATCAGTGAGGCTCCACATGTTGAGATCACCAACCTGAGCCCCCTCGACAGACGTGATACGAAAGAAATGTCCGGCAGGCACCTCAAAGCAACGTGCGTCGCGCGGTGGAACCAAAACCTCACCTGTTTTCTGAGCACCCGCGCGGGCATTTTGATAAAGCTCAAGACTAGGTTGGGGCAGCCCTTCGTTTGGGTAGCAAATCACTGGTGCAATCGCGCGGCGCGCATCTGCATCAGCGGGAGGTCGGGGAGTGGTCTGGGATTCTGTCATGGGCCGAGACTGGCTCAGTTCATCCAGGCGGGAAACCCCAAACTTTTATCATTGCCCTTTCTGGCATTGTTTCGGTTCGGCATCAGATTGCGAAACCGCGCCGCAAAAGGCACAACGCCAATTGCCCTCGCTTCGGTGCTGCCGCCATCTGCAGTCTCGCGACAGTGAAGACGTGCGGGACCGCCAAAGGAAATAGGCGAACACACCAGCGGCAAGCAGAAGCAGGAGAATAGGCATATCTCTGCTTTGCCGATTGCACCAAAGTTTTCAAGCCCGTGTAAGACGGTCAGGCCGCGTTTGCGTACTCAAACAGTTCGGGAGTTTCGTTTTTGTTCGGAACGACCGGTTCGGGCGAGTAATAGGCCCAAGCCTGTTCCAATAACCTGAGCGCTTCGGCTGCATCGCATTTTTGGGTTTGTTTGCTCATTGGAGTGACCTCTATTCGATTCATCACTCCTCCCTTTGCGAAACTTAAATCCGCTCAGCGGCAAACGCATGGTATAGTTTTGCAGAGGCGTCATGCACTTGCCGCAAACCGGCAAGTGCTTTGGTATGTTGCGCGATCAGACCGCGCGATCGATCATCATCTTCTTGATTTCAGCAATCGCCTTGGCCGGATTCAGCCCCTTGGGGCAGGTCTTGGCACAGTTCATGATGGTGTGGCAGCGATACAGCTTGAACGGATCTTCCAGCTCATCCAATCGCTCACCCGTTGCCTCATCCCGGCTGTCGATGATCCAGCGATAAGCGTGCAGCAACGCGGCGGGGCCAAGGTAACGATCACCGTTCCACCAATAGCTGGGGCAGGAGGTCGAACAGCTGGCACACATCACGCATTCATAGAGACCATCCAGCTTTTTACGGTCTTCGATGGACTGCTTCCACTCTTTCGCTGGACGGTTGGTCTTGGTTTCCAGCCACGGCATGATCGAGGCATGCTGGGCGTAGAAATGCGTGAGATCCGGGATCAGGTCCTTGACCACCGGCATATGCGGCAGTGGATAGATTTTCACGTCGCCCTTGATCTCATCCATGCCATAGATACAGGCCAGCGTGTTGATACCATCGATATTCATCGCGCAGGAGCCACAGATGCCCTCGCGGCAGGACCGGCGGAAAGTCAGGGTCGGGTCGATCTCGTTCTTGATCTTAATCAGCGCGTCCAGAATCATCGGGCCGCAAGTGTCCATGTCGACGAAATAGGTATCGACACGCGGGTTCTGGCCATCATCCGGGTTCCAGCGATAGATCTGAAACTTGCGCACATTGGTCGCGCCCTCGGGCTTGGGCCAGGTTTTGCCGGTAGTGATCCGGGAATTCTTGGGGAGGGTCAATTGTACCATGGGTTCCTCTCCTTAGAACGTCCGCGCTTTGGGCGCGATTTTCTTTAGGCTGATGCCGCCTTCGGCCTCGGTGCTCAGCGGGTCGACGATCACTGGGCGATAACTGAGATCTACCTGCGTTCCGTCGACGCGAGACACCGTGTGAACGCGCCAGTTTTCATCGTCACGCTCTGAAAAGTCTTCGTGTGCGTGGGCTCCACGGCTTTCCTTGCGCGCCTCGGCCCCAACGATAGTGGCCAGAGCGTTGGGCATAAGGTTCGCCAGTTCCAGCGTTTCCATCAGGTCGCTGTTCCAAACCAGCGAACGGTCGGTGACTTGCAGATCATCCATCTTGGCAGCGATCGCCGTCATCTTTTCAACGCCTTCGGCCATCGTCTTCGCGGTGCGGAAAACAGCCGCGTCCGCCTGCATGGTTTTTTGCATCTCAAGCCGCAAATCAGCAGTTGGGATCGCACCGCTGGCGTTACGCGCCGCATCGAAGCGGTCAAACGCCTTGTCGACCGATGCTTGGTTCAGCACCGGGTTCGGAGCCTCTGCATCCACGACCTTACCCGCGCGGATAGCTGCCGCACGACCAAAGACAACGAGGTCGATCAGAGAGTTTGAGCCCAACCGGTTTGCGCCGTGCACCGAGGCACAACCGGCCTCACCCACAGCCATCAAACCCGTCACAACGGCGGTCGGATCATCGGCCGTTGGGTTCAGAACCTCACCCCAATAGTTCGTTGGGATACCTCCCATGTTGTAGTGCACGGTAGGCAGAACCGGGATCGGCTCTTTGGTGACGTCCACGCCTGCGAAAATCTTGGCCGATTCCGAAATGCCCGGCAGTCGTTCCGCCAGAGCTTCAGCGGGCAAGTGGCTCAGGTTCAGGTGGATGTGATCCCCTTCGCCACCAACGCCGCGCCCTTCGCGGATTTCCATGGTCATCGAACGGCTGACATAGTCGCGCGGTGCAAGGTCTTTGTACTGGGGCGCATAGCGCTCCATGAACCGCTCGCCTTCCGAGTTGGTCAGATAACCGCCCTCGCCGCGCGCACCTTCGGTGATCAGGCAACCCGAACCATAGATACCGGTCGGGTGAAACTGCACAAACTCCATATCCTGAAGCGCCAGCCCTGCGCGGGCCACCATGCCCCCGCCGTCGCCAGTGCAGGTGTGTGCCGAGGTCGCGCTGAAATATGCTCGACCATAACCACCGGTCGCCAGCACCACCATCTTGGCGTTGAACACGTGCATGGTGCCATCGTCCAGCTTCCAGCAGACGACGCCCTGACATTGCCCGTCTTCGGACATGATTAAGTCGATTGCGAAATACTCGATGTAGAACTCGGCATTGTTCTTCAGCGACTGACCATAAAGCGTATGCAGGATCGCATGGCCTGTCCGGTCGGCGGCAGCACAAGTCCGTTGCACGGCGGGGCCTTCGCCAAATTCGGTGGTGTGGCCACCAAATGGGCGCTGATAGATCTTGCCTTCTTCGGTCCGGCTGAATGGCACACCATAATGTTCCAGCTCATAGACGGCCTTTGGAGCCTCGCGCGCGAGATATTCCATCGCATCCGTATCGCCCAGCCAATCCGAGCCTTTGACGGTGTCATACATATGCCACTGCCAATGGTCTGGCCCCATATTCGACAAGGACGCCGCGATGCCGCCCTGCGCCGCCACGGTGTGTGAACGGGTCGGGAATACCTTCGTCACACAAGCGGTGCGCAGACCCTGTTCCGCCATGCCCAAAGTCGCGCGCAAACCCGCGCCGCCGGCACCAACAACAACCACGTCATATTCGTGGGTTTCGTATTCATATGCTGCTGTCATTGTTCTTGTTCCTTACTGCGCATAACCGAGGGCAAGCCGTGCGAGAGCAAAAAGACCCGCAGCAATCAGTGTGTAGGCAAACGCCCGTGCGGCCATCAGCGCCAGCTTTTCTGCAACGCCGTGCACGTAGTCCTCAATCGCCTCCTGCGCTTCGCGCAGCAGATGCGGGACGACAACAACCAATGTCAGACCCATGACAATCGCCGGGAACGGTCGGCTGTAATACGCCAGAGCTTCTTCGTAGGTGCCACCCAACGCGCGCCCGAAGGTGAATACAAACAGCGGAACAAGAATAACCAGCGCCGCTGAGCTGAGCATCATCTGCCAATGATGATGTGTACCTGCGCGTCCGGCTCCCATGCCCTGTGCGCGTTTACGGTCTGTTAGAAACTGCATACCAACCTCCCTCTAAAGCGCCACGGCTGTGATCAACGCAAGAACCGTCGCCAGAACAAACATGCCAATGCCCATCTTCTCGGACACTTCGACATTCACGCAATATCCGAGATCCCAGATGACGTGCCGCAAACGGCCCAGCATGTGATAGAAAATTGCCCACGCTGCGCCGAACATGACCAGATCACCCAGGAAACTGGTCATCAGACCATTGATCAGGTCATAGGCGCCTGCTGATGTGGCTGCCGCCAGCAACCACCAGACGACCAACAAAGCCAAACCAAAGGACGCTAGACCCGTGATGCGCACCATAATCGAAGAGATGGACGTCATCTGCGGACGATAGATCGTCAAATGCGGAGAGAGCGGGCGGTTGCCCCGATTTACATCGGCCATGTTGGCTCCTTTTCGGTTGGCTACCGAACGTTTTACTGTTTTTTACGACTCTGTCACGCGCTGCAGGTGCAAAATCCAGTAAAATTACCGCAAAATCGCTTATAAGATACATATGTGATCACACAAAATAATCTCGTGATCACAAAATTTATTCGATACCACCAATGTTAGCGTTTTCAACGGAAAAGCAATGTGATCACGAATCTATGGCTGAGTTTGAGTCAGCCCTGCGGTCTGCTGCGTCACCTCGCGCAAAAGCTTTTTCCGAATACGCTCAGGGTAATCAGCAAAGCCCGCGGCCGAGACGACAAAGGCCCCCTCACCCACGATAACATTCTCAAAGAAATAGGCTGTCAGGTCCGGTTCGCTTTCTTCTATAGCAATCGCGTTCACTGTGATTCCACTCTCACGCATTTTGGCGTGGATCGTCGAAGGTTCGATACCTTCATTCGAAATTCCGTCACCTGAAAGATCGATCAGATGTCTTTTGCAATTACGCACTTCGTCGAAGCTTTTCACGGTCATCTCAAGCGCCTCACCGATTGCTGTAGAGAAATTGCGCCAGACACGCGGATCAGCAGCAACCTGTTCGGCAAAATCGTCCAAAGTGGCAAAGCTGTCGATCCGTGTCCATGGGATCGTGATCCTTTGGCGCGAACTGCCAGTCCATTGCACCAGCATCAGCCTGGCCTGCCCACGTACCAACGCCTCGGAAACGATGGGATCACGCAGCCCTACGGCAAGACCGTCCATCTGGATGCGATATTCCTCGGAATCCACCGAGCCTGACACATCGACGGCTAGAGCAAGAGCAAGATCGCAGGCAAATGCTTGCGGTGCCAGAAACAAACTGACCATGAGTGCGCGTAACATCTTCATACGCCGAGCGTAGCACGGATTTCGCCGACCGCGATCACTTCAATGTCAGCAGACGAGCGGCCCTACTTATATGGGCATCAAGGCCCAGTAATCCAGATCCAACAGCACATTGGGCAGGTATTTCCCATCTTCATTGCGCAACTCAAATGGCTCCCCACCCTTGGTCGCCACAAGCCGCAATCGTAGTGCACCGATGCCCGGTGTTCCGGACTCGGCCTTATCCAGAACCTCGGACCAGACCTTAATCGTGTCGCCCGCAAAACAGGGGTTGGCGTGGGCGCCGCCGTTCAGACCGACGATCATCTGCGCATTCGCCAAACCGTTGAACGACAACGCGCGCGCCATCGAGATCACGTGGCCGCCATAGATCAGTCGGCCCTCGGGGCGGAAGGTGAGATCGAAATGCACCTTGGCCGTGTTCTGCCACAGGCGCGTAGCCAGCATGTGCTCGGCCTCTTCGACGGTCACGCCATCGACATGATCTATCGTTTCTCCCGTGTTGTACGCATCCCAGCGGTGGTTTTCGCCGGATTGTACAAAATCGTATTTCGAGAAATCGAGGCCCTGCGGCACGACCAGATCGCCAACATCCAGCACCTTCTTCAGGTCGGGCACAACGGTCTCAGGCTCAGGCGCATCTAGGTTCGATTTGCGCACCATCACCCAGCGCACATATTCGATCACCACTTCGTCGCGCTGGTTCAAACCGCGCGTACGCACCCAAACCACTCCGGTCTTGCCGTTTGAGTTCTGCTTAAGGCCAATCACCTCAGATTCAGCGCGCAGCGTATCGCCGGGATATACCGGTCGCAGCCAGCGACCCTCGGCATAGCCCAGATTGGCCACGGCGTTCAGCGAGATATCGGGAACCGTCTTGCCGAACACCACATGAAAGGCCGCCAGATCATCAATCGGGCTTTGGGGCAGGCCGCAATTTCGGGCAAACTCATCCGAGGAATAAAGCGCATGGCGAGCTGGATAAAGCGCGTGATAGAGCGCCCGCTCGCCATCCGTCACGGTGCGGGGTACTGCGTGATGCAGCACCTGCCCGATGGAATAATCCTCGAAAAAGCTACCCGGATTGGTTTTTGCCATTATTGCTGTCCCAGTTTCATGTCCGCAGAATAGTCGGCCTCGACCTCTTTGGTCACAGCCTGCGCGCAGCGCATCATGTTGTTGGCAGCGTCAAAGGCATAAAACGGGTCGCCATAAAGCTCCCAACCTTTGGCCAGCGCGTCCGAGACTTTGTGGCAGAAGGCAGATGTGTCTTCCTCGGTCAACAAACGATAAAGTTTCGCCATTGATTTGGTCCTTTAGCCACCGAACGGAGATGGGCCAACCAGCCCGTGAATATAGCCCACGACACCCAACAGCACGATTGAGCCGACAAAGAAAATCGCATCCTTGCCATAGGTGCCGGGTTCACCCGGGGTCCAGTCAGGCTCGGACTTGTTGATCACGATGACTTCGACGATCGCCCAGGCCAGCAGGCCACCAAACAGCACGATCGAGGCCAGATCGCCATTTACCAGCAAATGCGCAAAGGCCCAAAGCTTGAAGCCGCCCAGCATCGGGTGGCGCACTCTATTCAGAAGACGGCCTTTCTGTCCTGCCGGGCTCATCAAGTAGAACGCAATCAACACCAGCAGGTTGTTAATGTGGATCAGGAAGGTCGGCGGCGCCCAGACATAGATGAAATCGGTCATGCGATAGCCGAAAATCATCAGAAGGATCGCACCCGCCAAAGCCAGCGCCACGACGCCCTTGCCCGCATCGCCCATGGCGGCACGGCGTTCCGGCATCACGCGCTTGAAGAGATGCGCGGCCCACCACAACGCCACACCAAGAATCAGAAGAACAAAGCCCATGCTGGCTTACCCCGCTTGCAAAGCTAATATCGCCTCTGCTTTTGCCAGAGTTTCGCGGGCAGTTACAACGTGTAGGTTTTCGACAATCTTGCCATCGACAACAGCGACCCCCTGACCTTGTGCCTCGGTCTCTTCAAAGGCTGCGATCTGGCGGCGGGCCAATTCTATCTCGGTGTCCGAAGGCGCAAAGGCAGTATTCGCAATCTCGACCTGCGCGGGGTGGATCAGAGTCTTGCCATCGAAGCCCATATCGCGGCCCTGGGCGCATTCGGCTGCCAGACCGTCGGTGTCCTTGAACGCATTATACACGCCATCCACGATGATCAGCCCTTCGGCCTTTGCGGCCAGCAGGCACAGGCCCAGCGAGGTCATCATCGGCAGCCGGTCGGGGCGGAAACGCGTCTGCAGCTCTTTCGCCAGATCGTTGGTCCCCATGACGAAGCCCGCCATCAGCGGATGTGCGGCAATTTCGGCCGCGTTCAACATGCCGCGCGGGGTTTCCATCATGGCCCAGATCGGCAGATCACCGGTGATCACCGCCAGCGCATCCACATCCGCGGCCGAATTTACCTTGGGCAGAAGAACGGCGTCCGCATCCATCTCACGCACTGCTTCGGCATCGGCGCGACCCCATTCGGTATCCAAACTGTTGATCCGCACGATCTTGACCCGCGCGCCGTACCCGCCGGCGGCCAACGCTTCCTTGAGCGTTTCGCGCGCGTTCTCTTTCTCATCAGCTGCAACCGCGTCTTCAAGATCAAAGATGATGGCATCCACCGGCAGCGTGCGCGCTTTATCCAGCGCCCGATCACGCGAGCCGGGGATATAAAGAACAGAACGATAAGGGCGTTGGCGCGGATCCACGGGACTCTCCCATTGAAATAATGTTGCGCGGAATGGGGCATTTTTTGACGGAAAGTTCAAGCACAAAATCGCCGCAACGCAGCATTCTGGCATCGTGACGCAACGCTCGTTGCCTTAACGCGATTTCTTTCAGCCTGCAGCACGCTGTTTTCAAGAAGGAATCGAAAGGGGTGACTGATGAAGACGATATTGCTGAATTTGACGATCGGGTTGGGCATCATGGTGTTGGCTGCGCAACAGGTCAGCGCTCAGAACTGCGCGCCGCGCGAGGATGTGATCAAGCGTTTGGCAAAGACCTATGGCGAAACCCGGCGCGGCATCGGGATTGCGCGTCAAGGGGCGGTGATGGAGGTTTTTGCCTCGGATCGAACCGGCAGTCGGACCATTGTTGTGACCTTGCCCGAGGGAGTGACCTGCCTGATCGCCTCGGGCCAATCCTTTGAGGTGCTAGCTGAGGCATTGCCGCCCAACGCTTAGACCAATGCGTCCCAGATCAATTTACTGCCAGTCAGTGTTAGCAGGACATAGGCGATGCCAAAGAACAGGCGTTCGGAAAGCATGAAATGTGCCCGGACGCCGAGCCAGGCCCCGAGGATCGCAAACGGGGTTAGCAACAGATCGGCTAGTGCCGTGTGCCATGTGAATAGACCCAGATAGGCGAACGGTACGAATTTCACGGCATTGATCACCCAGAAGACCAGCACGGTGGAGGCCTGGAATTCGGTTTTTGTCAGACGTTGGGACAGCAGATAGACGGCGGCGGGCGGACCGCCTGCATGGCTGACAAAGCTGGTGAACCCGGCAACCAGCCCGGCAAACAATCCTGCCGAAGGCGGCAGGCGGTTGGCAAAGCCGCGCACCCAGCCCCTTGTCTGGGCAACATGCCAGATCACAAAGCCGACCGATATCCCACCAATCAGCAGGCGCAGCAGATCGTCATCGGTGACACGATAGAGCCACGCGCCCAACGCAATGCCGGGCACTGCACCCAGAATCAGCAGACGCGAATCCGGCCAGCTCCAGCGTTTCCAGTAGGGCTTTAACGTGGCGACATCGATCACCATGAGGATCGGAAGCATCAACGCCAACGCCTGCCCAGGCGTCAGGATCAGCGCCAGAATCGACGAGGACGCAAAGGCCACGCCCGAGCCGAACCCACCTTTCGAGATACCCGCGAAGATCACCGCCGGGATCGCCACGGCAAAAAACATCAGGTTCATCTCGAACATCTGGCGCCCCGGAAATATGCATGAGTCACAGGTGGTTTAGCGCAATCAGCACATGACATGCAAACGGTATGCGGTGGCATGCCGCGCCGCAGGAGACTTGCGCGACGCCGCATTTACGACTAGCAAAACCGCGATTTCAAAACCCATCGGAGATATTCCAAATGGCCAGACCCAAGATCGCGCTGATCGGCGCAGGTCAGATCGGCGGCACGCTCGCCCACCTCGCTGCAATGAAGGAACTCGGTGACGTTGTCCTGTTCGACATCGCCGAAGGCACCCCGGAAGGCAAGGCGCTGGATATCGCCGAATCCGGCCCTTCCGAAGGGTTCGACGCCAAGCTGAAAGGCACCCAATCCTACGAGGATATCGCGGGCGCCGACGTCTGCATCGTCACCGCTGGCGTGCCGCGCAAGCCGGGCATGAGCCGCGATGATCTGCTGGGCATCAACCTGAAAGTCATGAAATCGGTTGGCGAAGGCATCGCCGCCAATGCGCCTGACGCGTTCGTCATCTGCATCACCAACCCGCTGGACGCGATGGTCTGGGCCTTACGTGAATTCTCGGGCCTGCCGCATAACAAGGTTTGCGGCATGGCGGGCGTTCTGGATTCGGGCCGTTTTGCACACTTCCTGTCGGAAGAGTTTAACGTCTCGATGCGCGACGTCACAGCGTTTGTTCTGGGTGGCCACGGCGACACCATGGTGCCGTCGGTTCGTTACTCGACCGTCGCCGGTATCCCGCTGCCTGATCTGGTTGAGATGGGCTGGACCACACAAGAAAAACTGGACGCCATCGTTCAGCGCACCCGTGACGGCGGTGCTGAAATCGTTGGCCTGTTGAAAACCGGGTCGGCCTTCTACGCGCCCGCCACTTCGGCGATTGAAATGGCCGAGGCCTATCTGAAAGACCAGAAACGTGTTCTGCCTTGCGCCGCTTATTGCGATGGCGAGCTTGGAGTAGAAGGCATGTATGTCGGCGTTCCTACCGTGATCGGCGCCGGTGGCGTCGAACGGGTCGTCAACATCAAGCTGAACGAAGAAGAGCAGGCCGGTTTCGACAACTCGGTGAATGCTGTGAAGGGTCTGATCGAAGCTTGCAAAGGCATCGATAGCTCGCTGGTCTAATCGTCAGCAGTGAAGAATTTGAAACCGGCCCTTGGTGGGCCGGTTTTCTTTTATGCCATACATCATGAGTCAGAGATGTTGGCGCAAACGCCGAAAGTCACGTGTATGAATGTGTTTTCTTCGCGCGAACCTGCATCATCGAATCAAGCTCACGCTTTGCTCAAACTTTGTGATCACACCCCAAAAACCTGTGATCACAAATCCTGAAAATCTTCGACAATTTCCCGTGACACGTCAAAAAACTCTTTAATTTTGGCGCTTAGACACGCCTATAACAGGGTAATCGTAGTCAGACGGGACAATTTCGATGAACATTCACGAATATCAGGCCAAAGCTCTTTTGCGCAGCTATGGCGCTCCGGTCTCCGACGGTCGCGCGGTTTTGCGCGCCGAGGAAGCCAAAACCGCAGCCGGTGAACTGGATGGCCCTTTATGGGTTGTAAAAGCACAAATCCACGCAGGTGGGCGCGGGAAAGGCAGCTTCAAAGAAGCCGACGCCGGTGAAAAGGGCGGTGTCCGTCTGACCAAGTCGGTGGAAGAGGCCGCCGAAGAAGCCAAAAAGATGCTAGGCCGCACACTGGTCACACATCAGACCGGCCCCGCGGGCAAACAGGTCAACCGCATCTATATCGAAGCCGGGTCCGGCATCGAACGCGAGCTGTATCTGGCCCTGCTGGTGGATCGCCAGACTAGCCGCATCTCGTTTGTCTGCTCGACCGAAGGCGGCATGGACATCGAAGAAGTGGCCGCTGCCACGCCAGAGAAAATCCTGTCCTTCTCGGTGGATCCTGCGACCGGCTATCAGGCTTATCACGGCCGCCGCATCGCCTTTTCGCTGGGTCTGCAAGGGGTGCAGGTCAAGCAATGCGTCAAGCTGATGAACCAGCTCTATAACGCCTTCGTCGAGAAGGACATGGAGATGTTGGAGATCAACCCGCTGATCGTTTCCGACAGTGGCGACCTGAAAGTGCTGGACGCGAAAGTCGGCTTTGATGGCAACGCGGTCTACCGCCACCCGGATATCGCCGAACTGCGTGACACGACCGAGGAAGACCCCAAGGAACTGGAAGCGTCGAAATACGACCTGAACTACATCGCCCTGGATGGTGAGATCGGCTGCATGGTTAACGGTGCTGGTCTGGCGATGGCGACGATGGATATCATCAAGCTTTATGGGGCCGAGCCTGCCAACTTCCTTGATGTGGGCGGCGGTGCCACCAAAGAGAAAGTTACCGAGGCGTTCAAGATCATCACTTCGGACCCGCAGGTCAAAGGTATTCTGGTTAACATCTTCGGCGGCATCATGCGCTGTGACGTCATCGCCGAGGGCGTTGTTGCTGCCGTCAAAGAGGTCGGCCTACAGGTGCCGCTGGTTGTGCGTCTGGAAGGTACGAATGTCGAAAAGGGCAAAGAGATCATCAACACCTCTGGCCTGGACGTGATCGCGGCGGACAACCTGAAAGACGGTGCCGAGAAGATTGTGAAGGCGGTCAAAGGCTGAGTGTCATCCCGTAGGGTGGGCTTCAGCCCACCTTTCCCAAGATTTTGGCGGGCTGAAGCCCGCCCTACAAAGGAGAACGCCAGATGGCAGTCCTCATCGACGAAAATACCAAAGTGATCTGTCAGGGCTTTACCGGCTCGCAGGGCACATTCCACTCTGAACAAGCCATTGCTTATGGCACCAAGATGGTAGGCGGCGTGACGCCCGGCAAAGGCGGGATGACACATCTTGACCTGCCCGTGTTCAACTCGGTCCACGAGGCCAAGCATGTGACCGAAGCCAACGCCTCGGTGATCTATGTTCCGCCGCCGTTTGCGGCTGACTCGATCCTTGAGGCGATTGATGCCGAGATGGAGGTGATCGTCTGCATCACCGAAGGCATTCCGGTTCTGGACATGATGAAGGTGAAGCGCGCGCTGGAAGGCTCGAACTCGCGCTTGATCGGGCCGAACTGCCCCGGTGTCATCACGCCTGATGCCTGCAAGATCGGCATCATGCCCGGCCACATTCACAAGCGCGGCTCGGTCGGCGTTGTGTCCCGTTCGGGCACCCTGACCTATGAGGCCGTCAAGCAGACCACCGATGTGGGTCTAGGCCAGTCCACCTGCGTGGGCATCGGCGGCGACCCGATCAAGGGCACCGAGCATATCGACGTGCTGGAGTGGTTCCTGGCCGATGACGAAACCGAATCGATTATCATGATTGGTGAGATCGGTGGCTCAGCCGAGGAAGAGGCTGCGCAGTTCCTGGCGGACGAGGCCAAGAAGGGGCGCAAAAAGCCGACCGCTGGTTTCATAGCAGGTCGCACCGCCCCTCCGGGCCGCCGCATGGGTCACGCGGGCGCGATTGTCGCCGGCGGCAAAGGTGGCGCCGAAGACAAGATCGAAGCCATGCGCTCGGCCGGTATTGTCGTGGCCGAAAGCCCGGCGCAGCTGGGTGAGGCTGTGCTGGAAGCCATCGGTTGACCAGAATTTGACTGCTTTGGGAGGAGCGGTAAACATGACTTTCGGCGAAGCCATTAAAACCTGTTTCTCCAAGTTTTTCACCTTTTCGGGCCGTGCCTCGCGGCCCGAATACTGGTTTTTTTTCCTGTTCATCGTGATCTGGAGCATTATTGCCGGGATCATTGACTGGCAGTTCTTCACTCAGGTCGCAGTGACCGAAACGGAGACTACCAAATCCGTCACGGCCACTTCGACAGGCCCGGTCCAAAGCATCGTCAGCCTTATTGTCTTCTTCCCGCATCTGGCTGTCGCGTGGCGGCGGATGCATGATACTGGGCGCAGCGGGCTTTATGCCTTGTTGCCTATCTTGCTGATCCTCGGTGCGCTGGCTGTTCTGATCTTTGGCATCGGCCTTGCCAGCCAATTCCATGGCGGCACGTTGGATATCCTGTTCACCCGCGCAACTCTTCTTATCGTCATACCGACACTTCTTGTCCTGTTTGTGTCGCCCCTCCTGGTTCTGTGGTGGCTGACCCGCCCCAGCGAACCAGGCACCAACCAATACGGTCCCAACCCATATGAGGTAGCCCAATGACCGAACACTCGCCCAACTCAGCCTTTCATGCCTCCAGCTTCATGCAGGGGCATAATGCCGAATATCTGGAGCAGCTTTACGCCCAGTACACCAAGAACCCCGGCGCGGTAGACGCCGCCTGGGTCGAATTTTTCAAGGCCATGGGCGATGACGCGCCGGATGTGCAGCGCGAGGCCGAGGGGCCATCGTGGGCGCGCAGTGATTGGCCTCCGATGCCAGCGGATGATCTGACGGGTGCGTTGACTGGGGAATGGGCCGAGATCGATGCCAAGGCGGCGGGCAAGAAGATCAAGGACAAGGCCGCGGCCAAGGGCGTTGAGGTCAGCGAAGACCAGATCAAGCGCGCGGTGCTGGACAGTTTGCGGGCGCTGATGCTGATCCGGGCCTATCGCATCCGGGGCCACCTGGCTGCGGATCTGGATCCGCTGGGGATGCGCGCCGCAAGTACCCATCCTGAACTGGATCCAAAGACCTACGGCTTCACCGATGCGGATATGGACCGCCCGATCTTTATCGACAACGTCCTGGGCCTGCAGATGGCCAGCATGCGCCAGATCGTCGAGATCGTGAAGCGGACTTACTGTGGCACCTTCGCGCTGCAATATATGCACATCTCGAACCCGGAAGAGGCCGCTTGGCTGAAGGAAAGGATCGAAGGGTACGGCAAGGAAATCGCCTTCACCAAAGAGGGCCGCAAGGCGATCCTGAATAAGATGGTCCAGGCCGAGGGCTTCGAGAAATTTCTGCATGTCAAGTACATGGGCACCAAGCGGTTCGGTTTAGACGGTGGTGAAAGCCTGATCCCTGCAATGGAACAGATCATCAAGCGCGGCGGTGCGCTGGGATTGCAGGACATCGTCATCGGGATGCCACACCGGGGGCGTCTGAACATTTTGGCCAATGTGATGGGCAAGCCCTATCGCGCCATATTCAATGAATTCCAGGGCGGCAGCTTCAAGCCTGAGGATGTGGATGGATCGGGTGACGTGAAGTATCACCTCGGTGCATCCAGTGACCGGGAATTTGACGGCAACTCAGTGCACCTATCGCTGACCGCCAACCCCTCGCACCTTGAGGCGGTGAACCCGGTGGTTCTGGGCAAGGTTCGCGCCAAGCAGGATCAGTTGAACGACGAAGACCGCACCAAGGTTATGGGCATTCTGCTGCACGGCGATGCGGCCTTTGCCGGACAAGGTGTGGTGGCTGAAGGGTTCGGCCTGTCGGGTCTGAAAGGGCACAAGACCGGCGGTACAATGCATATCGTGGTGAACAACCAGATCGGCTTTACCACCGCGCCACATTTCAGCCGCTCCAGCCCCTATCCAACAGATATCGCGCTGATGGTCGAAGCGCCGATCTTCCATGTGAACGGCGACGACCCCGAGGCGGTGGTGCATGCCGCCAAGGTGGCGACCGAATTCCGTCAGAAGTTCCACAAGGACGTGGTGCTGGATATCTTCTGCTACCGCCGGTTTGGTCATAACGAGGGCGATGAGCCCATGTTCACCAACCCGATCATGTACAAGAAAATCAAGACGCATAAGACTACGCTGTCGCTGTACACGGAACGTCTGGTCAAAGACGGCCTGATCCCCGAAGGCGAGATCGAGGATATGAAGGCCGCCTTTCAGGCCCATCTGAACGAAGAGTTCGACGCCGGGAGAGACTATAAGCCCAACAAAGCCGATTGGCTGGATGGGCGCTGGTCGCATCTGGACAAGAACAAAGAAGAATACATGCGCGGCGAAACCGCGATCTCAGCGGATACGCTGGCCGAAATCGGGACCGCCCTGACCACAGCACCCGAAGGTTTTGCGATGCATAAAACCGTCGGACGATTGCTGGAACACAAGAAACAGATGTTCGAAAACGGGACCGGATTTGACTGGGCAACTGGCGAGGCTCTGGCGTTTGGCTCGCTGCTGACCGAGGGCTACCCAGTGCGTCTGGCCGGACAGGACGCGACGCGAGGTACATTCAGCCAACGCCATTCCGGATTTGTCCATCAGGAAACCGAAGAGCGCTACTACCCGCTGAACAACATCCGCAAGGGTCAATCTCAATATGACGTGATTGACTCGATGCTCAGCGAATATGCGGTCTTGGGATTCGAATACGGATATTCTCTGGCCGAGCCTAACGCTCTGGTCCTTTGGGAAGCACAGTTCGGTGATTTCGCCAACGGGGCGCAGATCATGTTCGATCAGTTCATCAGCTCGGGTGAGAGCAAGTGGCTGCGGATGTCCGGTTTGGTCACGCTGCTGCCGCATGGTTTCGAGGGGCAAGGCCCGGAACACTCATCCGCGCGCCTGGAAAGGTTCCTGCAGATGTGCGGTCAGGACAACTGGATCGTGGCGAACTGTACAACACCTGCGAACTATTTCCACATCCTGCGCCGTCAGCTGCACCGGACTTTCCGCAAGCCTCTGATCCTGGTGACGCCAAAGTCGCTGCTGCGTCATAAACTGGCGGTCAGCACGGCGGATGACTTCACCACAGGCTCCAGCTTCCACCGGGTGCTGTGGGATGACGCGCAGAAGGGCAACTCTGACACCAAGCTGGTGGCGGACGACAAGATCAAGCGTGTGGTGATGTGTTCGGGCAAGGTTTACTTTGACCTGCTGGAAGAACGCGATGCGCGCGGCATCGATGACATCTACCTGATGCGAATCGAGCAATACTATCCCTTCCCTGCGCATTCGCTGATCAACGAACTTGAGCGTTTCAAAGGTGCCGAGATGGTCTGGTGTCAGGAAGAGCCCAAGAACCAGGGGGCCTGGACCTTTATCGAACCCAATATCGAATGGGTTCTGACCCGCATTGGCGCAAAACACACCCGTCCGGTCTATGCCGGTCGCGCAACCTCGGCCTCGCCTGCAACGGGTCTGGCCAGCCAACACAAAGCCCAACAAGAAGCGCTGGTGAACGAAGCGCTGAGCATTGAAGGAAAGTAAACGATGACGATTGAAGTTCGTGTTCCCACGCTGGGCGAGTCTGTCACCGAAGCCACCGTTGCGACATGGTTCAAGAAACCCGGCGACGCCGTTGCAGTTGATGAAATGCTGTGTGAGCTGGAAACTGACAAGGTGACGGTCGAAGTGCCCTCGCCTACCGCAGGTGTGATGGGCGAGATTGTCGCTGCCGAAGGTGAGACGGTGGGTGTCGATGCATTGCTGGCCACCATCACCGCTGGCGAAGGGGCAGCGCCTGCTCCGGCAGCGGCGGCCCCGGCCCCAGCTGCAGCAGCGCCGGCTGCGGCAGGTGGCAGCGTGGACGTAATGGTGCCGACGCTGGGCGAATCCGTGACCGAGGCAACCGTTTCGACATGGTTCAAACAGGTTGGTGACAACGTCGCACAGGATGAGATGCTGTGCGAATTGGAAACCGACAAGGTCTCGGTCGAAGTTCCGGCCCCGGCGGCAGGCGTTCTGGCAGAGATCGTTGCCCCCGAAGGCAGCACGGTCGATGCGTCTGCCAAGCTGGCGGTGATCTCGGGCTCGGCCGCAGGTGTGGCAAGCGCTCCGGTTGCGGCCGCTGCCGCTCCGACTGCTGCCAGCACAGGTAAAGACGTGTCCAACGCACCATCAGCTGAGAAAGCGATGGCCGAAGCCGGTCTGACCGCCGATCAGGTCACCGGCACCGGTCGCGATGGGCGTATCATGAAAGAAGACGTGGCAAAGGCAGTTGCTGCAGCAGCTACAGCCCCAGCGCCTGCGGCGGCTGCCCCCGCTCCCGCGGCGCAAGCTCCACGCGCTCCTGTGGCTGCCGAGGATGAGAGCCGCGAAGAGCGCGTGCGCATGACCCGTCTGCGCCAGACCATCGCCAAGCGCCTGAAGGATGCGCAAAATACAGCGGCCATCCTGACCACCTATAACGAGGTGGACATGACCGAGGTGATGGCCCTGCGTAATCAATACAAAGACCAGTTCGAGAAAAAGCACGGCGTGCGTCTGGGCTTTATGTCCTTCTTCACCAAGGCCTGCTGTCATGCGCTGAAAGAAGTGCCCGAAGTGAATGCCGAGATCGACGGCAATGACATCGTCTACAAGAACTTTGTGCATATGGGCGTCGCCGCTGGTACGCCTCAGGGACTGGTGGTTCCGGTGATCCGCGACGCCGACAGCATGTCCTTCGCAGCGATCGAGAAAGCCATTGCTGAAAAGGGCAAGCGCGCCCGCGACGGCAAGCTTTCGATGGCTGAAATGCAGGGCGGTACATTCACGATCTCGAACGGTGGCGTCTATGGCTCGTTGATGTCTTCACCGATCCTGAACCCGCCGCAATCAGGTATTCTGGGAATGCACAAGATTCAGGACCGCCCGATGGTCATCAATGGCGAGATCAAGATCCGCCCGATGATGTATCTGGCTCTGTCCTATGACCACCGTATTGTTGACGGCAAGGGTGCGGTGACATTCCTGGTTCGCGTGAAAGAAGCGCTTGAAGACCCACGCCGCCTGTTGATGGATCTGTAAGATGGCAACACATGTACTCTGGCAGGCCGATGTGGCCGATTTCGACGCCTGGCTAAAAGTGTTCCGCGAGGATATGCCGATGCGTAAGGCCGCGGGTATCCGCGACCTGCATGTCTGGCGTGATCCCGATCAGAAGGACCATGCGATTGCAATGTTCGAGGTCGTGAACCTAGACAAGGCCCGCGCCTTTTTCGGGTCCGAGGAACTGGCGATGCATCACGAGCGTGGTGGGATTGCGCATATCTCGATCAAGCTGCTGGAACCCGTTTGACAAAAGATATTTCTGACCCACGAAATCGGGTCGGGGAAGTGCCGGGCGACCGGTCGATTTAGGAGAATGTAATGGCAAATTATGACGTCATCGTAATCGGCGCCGGGCCCGGCGGCTATGTCTGCGCAATTCGCTGCGCTCAACTGGGTCTAAAGACCGCTGTGGTCGAAGGGCGCGAGACGCTGGGCGGGACATGCCTTAACGTGGGCTGCATCCCCTCGAAAGCTTTGCTGCATGCCAGTCACCAGTTGCACGAAGCTGAACATAACTTTGCCAAGATGGGTCTGAAGGGGAAATCGCCTTCGGTCGATTGGAAGCAGATGCAGGCCTATAAGGATGAAGTCATCGATGGCAACACCAAGGGCATCGAGTTCTTGTTCAAGAAGAACAAGATCGATTGGCTGAAAGGTTGGGGCTCGATCCCCGCTGCGGGCAAGGTCAAGGTTGGCGATGAGGTGCATGAGGCCAAGAACATCATCATCGCGTCGGGCTCTGAGCCGTCGGCGCTGCCCGGCGTCGAGGTTGACGAAAAGGTCGTAGTGACTTCGACCGGAGCGCTGTCTCTGGGCAAAGTTCCCAAGAAAATGATTGTGATCGGTGCCGGTGTGATCGGGCTTGAGCTGGGTTCGGTCTACAGCCGTTTGGGCGCCGAGGTGACGGTGATCGAATTCCTCAAGGAAATCACGCCGGGCATGGACCCGGAGGTGCAGAAGACCTTCCAGCGCATCCTGAAGAAACAGGGCTTGAAATTCGTCATGGGCGCTGCCGTGCAAAAGACCGAGGCGACCAAGACCAAGGCCAAGGTGACCTACAAGCTGCTCAAAGACGACAGTGAGCATGTGATCGACGCCGATACCGTGCTGGTGGCAACCGGGCGCAAGCCGTACTCGGATGGTCTGGGGCTGGACGCTCTGGGCATCGAGATGACCCCGCGCGGCCAGATCAAGGTTGGGGCCGATTGGCAGACCAATGTGCCGGGTATCTACGCCATCGGCGACGTGACCGAAGGCCCGATGCTGGCGCACAAGGCTGAAGACGAGGGCATGGCTGCAGCCGAACAGGTCGCTGGCAAACACGGTCACGTAAACTATGGCGTCATTCCGGGGGTCATCTACACCTGGCCCGAGGTGGCCAATGTGGGTGAGACCGAAGCGACACTCAAGGAACAGGGCCGCGCCTACAAGGTCGGCAAGTTCATGTTCATGGGCAATGGCCGAGCCAAGGCGAATTTTGCGGCCGACGGATTCGTCAAGATTCTGGCAGACAAAGATACTGATCGCATTCTGGGCGCACATATCATCGGCCCCGCGGCCGGAGACCTAATCCACGAGGTCTGCGTCGCCATGGAATTCGGCGCCTCAGCCGAAGATCTGGCCCTGACCTGCCATGCGCACCCGACCTATTCCGAAGCCGTGCGCGAGGCAGCGCTGGCCTGTGGTGACGGACCAATTCATAGCTGAATAAACGACCCCGGTGGTTATCTCGCCGGGGTCAACCACGCCTCAAGATAAACCTTAAGCCTTTCGCTGAAGCTTGTTGAGGCATGCAACGCACAGAACTTTAGCGACATGGCCTGAATTGCAAATGCCTGCACTCCTTCGGCCAAAAGCTCCGAAGGAACGTCCTGGCGAACTTCTGCATCTTCGAGCCACATCATCACAACGCGAAAGTATCGTTCAAAGAAATATGCGATCGGACCAATCTCGGCTATTGCCGTTGCGCCGGAATACCTGATGAGCAGGTCGAATACATAGCGTTCAACCGTCATGAAGCGGTGCACGGATTCTAGGGCCGCGATGATTTGTGGCACTGATTTTGGTGGCTTTCCGGCCTCTGCCTGATCAAGGCAGGCATTCAGTTTTTCCGCCAGCAGGATTTCCATCAGCGCATCCTTGTCGCGAAAATGCGCAAAGAATGTTCCCTTGGCCACACCTGCTGCCTGAACCACCTCTTCCACGCGCAGAGCTTCGTACCCGCTCTTCTGAATTACGTCCTCGGCGGCTGAGATCAGGCGTGCTCGGGTTTTAAGAGTTCGTTTTTGAATTGGTCTCTGCATAGTGCTTGCTTGCATATTTTGTGACCGTGGTCAAATTTATTATTGACCACGGTCATTTTTTTCGCTTACAAAGTGACCATGGTCAATTTTAGGAGATTCGCAATGCCAGCTAAGAAGATACTCGTCCTCAATGGGCACCCTGCCGAAAGCAGCCTGTCGCGCACCTTTGCACAGACCTACGCAGACGCAGCCATTGCCAAAGGTCACGAGGTTCGCATGGTGCATCTGAGTGATCTGCAGTTCGATCACGACTTTGGTCAGGGAAATTATGAAGATTTCAAACCGCTTGAGCCCGTGCTTGAACAGGTATTGCAGGACATCGAGTGGAGCGAGCACCTGGTCCTGACGACACCGATGTGGTGGGGCGGTCTGCCAGCCAAGCTGAAGGGCCTGATCGACCGGACATTCATCCCAGGACGGACGTTCGATACGCGGAACACAACAAAGATCGGTTTGCCAGCACCGATGCTGAGCGGACGCACCGCAAGGGTGATCCTGACGTCAGATACGCCAGGCTGGTTCATGCGTTTAATCTATCGGCAGGCGCTGCTGCGGCAGCTTCGCGATCAGGTTCTAGGCTTTGTTGGGTTCAAGCCTACCCGCTTTACCTATTTTGCCAGCGCAAGCTATCCGAAACCCGGAAGCGTTGAACGTTGGATCGGCAAAGTGGCCAGAATGGGAGCCGCCGCGCTTTAAAGTTACTATGCGGCAAAGCTGCTACCACATAGTCTTTGCGGCGCGGGCACCCCATTCCTGATCATATTGTGCGCCGCCCTCTTCACCCGATGTCATTTCAGACAGAATCTCGCCAACACTCGGAAGGCCATCGGTTTCATCACGACCGCTCCAGGTTCCGGCTCGGATCAGGGCGCGGGCGCATTGGGTGTAGACCTCGGATACCTCAATCAAAATCACGGTCGCAGGGCGCTTTCCGTTTTTCTCGAAACGGGCGCGCAGGTCGTCGTCATCGGTCAACTGAGCATTCCCATTTACCCGAACCACGTTGTTCGAGCCGGGCACCAAAAACATCAGCGACACTCGGGCGTCCTGAACGATGTTTCGCAGTGAATCCAGACGGTTGTTTCCTCGCCAATCCGGCAGGGCCAAAGTGCCCGGATTCAGTTCCAATACGACTGATCCGTCGTCTCCGCGCGGGCTGCCATCGACACCTTCGGGGCCGACGGTGCTAAGAATACACAGGCGCGAGGCCATGATCCACTTGCGATAGAGCGGAGTAAGTTGCCGCGCCACCTTGCGTATAGATGGCGCACCGGGCGTCCCGTAGAGCGCCTCGAGCGTAGCGATGTCCTTAATGAACTCCATCCGGATCAAATCCCACTTCCTGCATCAATTCGTTCGACCGAGTCTCGATCACGTTTTCCAGCCGCTCAAGAAAGTCATTTCGTGCAACGCCGGGCTCGATTGGATTAAGGAAATCGACAATCGCGTTGCCCGGCTTACGCATGACACCGGTTCTGGGCCAGAAGACGCCCGCATTGGTGGCAACGGGCACGCACGGGAACCCAAGGCCTTCATACAGAACCGCCGTTCCAACCTTGTAGGGCTTGTGCACACCCGGCGCGACGCGCGTTCCCTGCGGGTAGATCACCAACTGTCCGGGTTCGCTGAACTCGCGCGCAACATCTTTGACCATCTTAGCCACCGCCGCCCCTCGTTTGCCGCGATTGACCGGGATACAGCCCAGACGGCGCGCATACATGCCAATGACCGGCGTCCACAAAAGCTCGCGCTTCATGATGAATTTACCGTGCGGGATGGCGTCGAAGATTATGATGATGTCCAGAAACGACTGGTGCTTGGCGCCGATCACGACCTCGCCATGAGGCACCTCTCCGCGCACTTCACAACGAATGCCAACCATCCAGCGGGCCAACCATTTGGTCGTCCGCGCATAGGTCTTGCAGGCGCGCAAAGCGCCACTTTTGGCAAACAGCGCATAGGGGGCAAAGATGATCCCGAGGACCAGCATCCAGGCGTAGATAGTGATCATGAAGATCAGCGACCGGACCCATTGAATGGCCATGAACATCACGAAAGCTCCTTTAACTTGCGCTGTGCTGCCGACCATGTGGCCAGAAATGCAACGGCGGCCCCCAACACTGGTATCAGCACCGGCAGTAGCCATCCAATCCCTTGAAACCCAAGCCCTGTAAGAAATCCACCAGTATCCGAGGCCTCGGGTAGCAGTAAAACACCAGACATACCTAACAGGGTTCCGACGGCCGCCCCGAATAGCGCGCGGAAGGTAAAGCGCCGCACAAAAGCTCTGGCGATAAACCGATCCCGCGCGCCGACCTGACGCAGTACCTCGATAATCTGCGCGTTGGCGGCAAGTGAGGCGTTGGCGGCTAGGGTGATCATAGCGGCAGTAGCGCCACCAATCAGCAGGATCGAAATCCAGCCTAGACGCCGCAGTGAATTGGCCGCATCAACCAATGGCTCGCGCCAGCGGGTGTGATCATCCAGCACCGCGCCCGGCACTTCTGCCCCCAATCTCAGGCGCAGACCAGCCGCATCCAAGCCGGGTTCACCTTCGATGATCTCGATCAGCTGCGGGATTGGCAATGTGTCCAGAGGCAAGTCCGGTCCGAACCAGGGTGACAGCAGCGCGGCCTGTTCTTCACTCGTCAACGCCCGAGCCGAGGCTACACCCGGCGTTTGCTGGAGAACGTTCAAAGCTGCCTCGGTTTGCGCCGCACGTTGATCCGCAGGGGCATTGATCCGCAAGGTCGCAGCCCCTGCCAGTTCCGAGGCCCAACGATCCGCCACACGGCCTGAGGCCAATGACAGGGCCAGTGCAAATACTGCGAGAAATGCCATCGCGCCCGAGACAAACAGGGTCAGCTGAGCAGTGAAACCAGTGGGTGGCACAACGCGATCAGCGCGAGTGTCGCGGCGCAGCAAATTTCGGATCGTGCCCTTGCTCATAGATCCGCCCCCGCAAGTTGCACCCGGCGCTGCGCGATGCGCAGAACACGGGCCTGAACCTGGCTTTTCGCGGCGCGGATCAGGCTTAGGTCATGGGTGGCGATCAGCACGGTTTTACCCATCCGGTTCAATTCGATCAGCAGACGCAGCAGACGTTGAGACATCTCCCAATCCACGTTGCCGGTGGGCTCATCCGCAAGCACCACGTCGGGCGACAAGATGACAGCGCGGGCCAAAGCGGCACGCTGGCGTTCCCCACCCGACAATTCGGGCGGGTGTGCTTCGAGTCTGCTTCCAAGTCCGACCCAGCTCAGCAGCTCGGTCAGGTCGTCCTGCTGCCCATTCTCAGAGCGCCCCGAGACCATAAGCGGCAGCGCAACATTTTCGGCCAGCGTCATGTGATCCAGAAAGCGGCAATCCTGATGCACCACGCCGATCCGACGGCGCAGCAGCGCCATCTGATCACGATCCATGCTGGCGATATCTTCGCCAAAGGCCATCAACCTTCCCGAGGTTGGCAGCAACGCGCCATAGCAGAGTTTCAGCAATGTGGTCTTGCCCGCGCCGGAAGGGCCGGTCAGGAAGTGGAACGAACCCGGCTGCAACTGCAGCGAAACATCGCTCAGCAATTCGCCGCCGCCGTAGGTATAGCTGATATTGTCCAGCTCGATCACGCCTGCCCCCATTGTTCTGCTCACCTCTTGCCCGAGCGCAGCGCTGGATTCAATGCCTCGGGCGGGGCCAATTGGCGACACTTGGCCCGCGAAACCGAAAACACGCTTTGCTGTTGGGTCTTAACGGAATATCATCCCTGAAAAAACTATTATCAGGCCAGCCTTGAAGGCCAGGAGGCAGAATGCGTTTAACGTGTCCGAATTGCAGCGCCCAGTACGAAGTCCCGGACGAGGTGATCCCAGAAGACGGGCGCGAAGTGCAATGCTCCAATTGCGAAAAGACCTGGTTTCAGGAAAAACACCCTGCCACCGGCGAAACAGAGGCCGAGGCAACGCAGGAAATAGACTCACCAGATCCTGTAGAGGTCAAAACAGCGGCCGAAGCGTCTCATGATGAGAGTGCCAGCAAAATAGATCCCGCGGTTTCTAACATCCTAAAGGAAGAAGCCGCGCGCGAGGCTGATCTGCGAGAGCGTGAAGGCAGTAGTCTAGAAAGCCAGCCTGATCTGGCCCTTGACCCACCCGAAGAGCCAAAGGTCAAACCCAATAGACCATCCGCCACTGAATCAGCAGCCGATGCAGGTCAGCGCGATGAGCTACCTGATGTTGAGGCAATCAATTCGGGCCTGCGCAGCGATCTCAGCTCGGACGAGGCTGAAACAGATGCACCAACTCGCAAATCCGGTGGATTTTTACGTGGCTTCGCGCTGATACTGATCATCGGCGTTATTCTGTTTCTGATCTATGGCAATGCTAGCCAGATCAGCGAAGCGGTACCGCAAGCTGATCCGGTGCTGAAATCTTATGTATCAATGGTCGATCAGGCCCGTTTGTGGTTAGAATCACAGACCGGTGGCGCAGGACAGAACTAAAACCTTTCGAGCAAGCGCTTGAGGTACTCCAGCTCAATCTGAGGCCGATCCTGTTCGCCCGTGCGGCGACGGATTTCATCCAGCAGCTCGCGCGCTCGGCGATAGACGTCTTCGCCTTGCAACAGATTATCATCGGTCGAGATCGACCCTGCCGATCCCGGCGCGCGGCCCAACGGGTCGCGGTTGTTGGCTTGCATATCACCCGCTTCCGTACCCTGCCCCGGCTGGTTTTGCTGGTTCTGCGCCATGGCCTCACCCAGTGATCGCATCCCCTCGCGCAGCGCTTCCATCGCTTCAGACTGCCGGTCGATCGCCTCGGCCAGATCATCGCTGCGCAAGGCGTCTTCGGCCTCGTCCATCGCTCGCCCTGCACGGCCCAGTGCCTCACGTGCGGCATCACCTTCAGGCGTGCCGCCACCCGGCAGGCTTTGTTCCTGCCGTCCCAGTTCATCTCGCAGCGCTTGCTGACGATCCGCCAGAGATCCCTGACCTTGCTGCCCCTCACCTGCCTGATCCTGACCCTGGCCCTGTCCGCCCTGACCTTCGTGGCTTTGTCCACGCCCGAGCCCGCCGCTGCTGCCTTCATTGCCTTGACTTTCGCCGGATTGGGCTCCCGGATTGAACTGTTCCTGTAGATCTCGGAAGGCCTGATCGCTCAACCCTTGCTGTTCCCGCAGAGTTTCCGCCAGCCCCTCCATGGCCTGCTGACCTTCGGATTGGCCGCCCTGACCCTGGCCCTGCGTGACGCGCATGTTTTCCATCATCTGTTGGAACTCTTCCAGCGCCTGCTGCGCTTCGGCCATGCGGCCCTGTTCCATCAGCTCCTGAATGCGATCCATCATCCGCTGCAGGTCATCTTGCGTCATCTGCAGCGTTTCGCCGTTCTGGCCTTGTTGGTTCTGACCATCTTCGCCGTTTTCTTGGGCGAGACGCTGAAGCTGTCGCATATAATCCTGCGTTGCTTCGCGCAGCTCTTGCATCAACTCAGCGATTTCCTCATCGCTGGCACCGTTCTGCATTGCTTCGGTCAAACGCTCTTGCGCACGGCGCATCCGCTCCAAAGCGTCAGCCAGTGTTCCGTCCTCGATCAGAACAGCGAGATCCCATAGCGCCTGCGCGATCTCTTCCTGCTGTTTGAGGTTCAGCGCACCGTGCCGATCAAAGGTTTCCAACCGACGCAAGATCACCCTCAGGCGCAAGTAGGCGGTGTCCGAGCGGAACAAATCCTCGGGCAGATGCGAGACGGCACGCAACAATTGTGCAACGCGCAGTGAATTGTCGCGCGACCAGAGTAAATCGCGCCGCTGTTCAGCGACCGCGGCAGCCAGTGGATCAAAGAAACGCCGGGCAGGCAGATCCGCCAAATAAGGCTCGGCCACCGATTCCTGATCTGCCGCATCAACGGCCAAGAGGGTAATTTTCACCGGCAAATGCGCCCAAGGGTGCTGCGAGAAATCCTCAATCAGGTCTTCGGTAAAATCCGTCCTGTCGCCGGTGATCGGCATCGGAAGCTCGACCGTGATGATCTCGCGCGGCTCCGGTTCGGTCGCCAGGCCAAATTCGCGATTCACAGCAGGCAGATTCAACTCGATCCGAGCCGTGCCTGAAATGATGCCATAGTCGTCGGACGCCGCGAACGGTAGTTTCATCTGTCCGCCAGCTTCGGCCTCAGCAGCGCCCGCCACCTCGATCTGTGGTTTTGTGTCCGCGAGTATGTCCAGCGCCCAATCGCGTCCAGCCGGACCTTCGATCCGCAATTGGCCCGAGCGATCGGCGACAAAATCCTGCTCTGGCTCGGTTGCGGCCTCGGTTCCAAGCGGCGTCGTCGTCTCGGTAAGGCTGTGTGCACCAATCTCCCCGTAGAACCGCAGCGTGATGCGGCTGCCTTTGGGCACCGTAAGTGTTGGATCAGTTTGATCAGCAAGGTAAAGCGTCGGCAAGCCCGTGTAACGTGGCGGTTCTACCCAGCCTTCCCAGGTCGGGCCCTGCCCGGCCTGCGCGGTCCCCGGCGTCATGTCCGCCACCGAGCCAATCCGCCAGAACGAACCAAACAGAGCTGCAACGACGAGCGCCAACAATGCAGCATAGCGAAGCGCATAGGGATCGCGAGAGGCCAGCCGCAAGTCGGGTTTCACCGGATCGGCATGTGAAGCACGGTCTGCCATGCGCGCCTGGTGTGCTTGCCACAGTGCCACCGAATCCGCATCCATCGCACCGATTGCCTGATCATCCATCAACGCCTGAATTGGGCGACCGGGCAGGGTCTCATCCAGCCGAACCAACGCCTCGGACCGGGTTGGCAGGTGAAACCGCCTGATCCCCAAGATCGCGGTCGCAATCAACGCTATCAATCCGACAGCCGCAGAAATCCAAACGGTTTCGATGGGCACAAGATCGTGCAGCCCCAGCATCAGGGCCGCCAGCAGCGCCATGAGAATAGAAAAGAGCGGCCAGAAGGCGCGCATCACCTGCTCGGCCAGCATGCCCCCATGCGTCAGCCACAGGGACAGTCTTGGAATCGGCAGGGTCTGGTTCTCGCGCAAGGCGGGCCTCCTGATCCGGCCCGCGCGCCTATCGCGTCAGAGCCACTCTGGTATGGTATCGCGGTTTATGATTTCGTCAAAGCTTGGGCGTTCACGAATTACGGCAAGTTGATCCCCGTTCACCAGAACTTCAGGGATCAGGGGGCGCGTATTGTACTCGCTGGACATGACCGCGCCATAGGCCCCCGCGCTGCGGAAAGCGATCAGATCACCTGATTTCAGCGGCGGCATGTTGCGCTGCTTGGCAAATGTATCGCCGGATTCGCAAACAGGACCGACAATGTCATAGGGCCTTTGTTCGACCCCTGCAGCAGGTTCGTCGACGGCGACTATATCATGATGCGCTTCATACATAGCGGGGCGGATCAGGTCGTTCATCGCCCCGTCAAGGATCAGGAAATCGCGGTCCTCACCGGATTTGACGTAGATGACCTTGGACACCATCAGACCCGCATTACCCGCAATCAGTCGGCCGGGCTCGATCTCGATCTCACAGCCCAGATGGCCCAGCGTTTTCTTGATCATCGCGCCATACTCAACTGGCAAGGGCGGCGCGTCATTGGAACGCGTATAGGGAATGCCCAATCCACCCCCAAGATCAAGGCGCCGAATATTGTGCCCTTCGGAGCGCAAACGCTCAGTGAGTTCCGCGACCTTGTTATAGGCCAGCTCAAACGGCTCCAATTCGGTCAGTTGCGAGCCGATATGGACGTCGATCCCGATCACTTCGAGCCCCGGCAGGCTTGCAGCCAACGCATAAACCTCGGAGGCGCGCGAGATCGGGATGCCAAACTTATTCTCGGACTTGCCTGTGGCGATCTTGGCATGAGTTTTGGCGTCGACATCCGGGTTCACCCGAACGGTGATCGGCGCAATCACGCCCAAGTCCAGCGCGACTGCATTTATCACCTGCATTTCAGGCTCGGATTCGACGTTGAATTGCCGAATTCCGCCAGTCAATGCCGTGCGAATCTCATCTGCAGTTTTGCCAACGCCCGAGAAGACAATCTTGTCACCGGGCACGCCTGCAGCCTTGGCACGCAGGTACTCTCCACCAGAAACCACATCCATCCCCGCACCTGCCTGAGCCAGCGTCTTCAGGATGGCCTGATTGCTGGCCGCTTTCATCGCGTAGCAGACAAGGTGGTCGGTGCCCTCAAGCGCGTCATCAAACAGCTTGAAATGCCGCAGCAAAGTAGCCGTCGAATAAACATAAAACGGGGTCCCGACCGCGGCTGCGATTTCGGAGATTGGCACATCCTCGGCGAAAAGCGCGCCGTCGCGGTAGAGAAAATGATCCATACCGCGCGCTTAGACCAAAAGAGGCATGTGGATCAAATGATTCCAGCCATCTGCAGAAATCCCATCGCTATCTAGAAGGTCTTCGATGCACCGATCCGCGCATATCCAGATACCGAAATTCCTGTCGAGCGGGCTTCGGGCTCAGGTTTGGGTTGTGGTTTGTATGCCGGGTCGCAAGCTGCAAGAACAACAAGTGCCAAGATCAGGCCAAAGAATTTCATGTTGCCACCTTACGTCCAGAGGAGCAGCGTGCAGCCGGTTGTTCTGCTCACATGGGAATGACAAATACGAATGGCAATGCCTCAGAGCCCCAGAAATACGCCCAGACCACCGCGACGCACACCAACCCCGACACCGCCATAAGTGCCGCTGCTGCCAACGCCAACACTTGCGCTCATGGTGGGTTGGATGGGTTCGCCATCAGCGCCGCAGCCAGCCAGAGCCGCTGCAACCGAAATCAACAGCACCACGCGTCGTATATGCATTACACCAGCGCCTTCCATCGCTTGATCTGGGCTCGCACCTGATCCGGTGCGGTGCCTCCATAGGACTGGCGCGAGTTTACCGAATTTTCGACCGTAAGAACAGAATAGACATCATCAGTGATGTCAGCATGAACCGACTGCATGTCCTCAAGCGTCAAGTCAGGCAGGTCGCAGCCTTTGCTTTCGGCCATGGCAACCAGCGAACCGGTTACGTGGTGCGCATCGCGGAACGGCAGGCCTAGCACACGGACAAGCCAGTCGGCCAGATCAGTTGCAGTTGAGAAACCGGAGCCTGCAGCAGCTGCAAGGCTGTCGCGGTTGGCGGTCATGTCGTTGACCATCCCTTCCATTGCGGCAAGCGCCAGCATCCAGTTGTCGGCGGCATCAAAGACCTGTTCCTTGTCTTCCTGCATGTCCTTGGAATAGGCCAGCGGCAAGCCCTTCATCACCATCATCAACGCTGTATTGGCGCCGTAAATGCGACCCACTTTGGCGCGGATCAATTCCGCGGCATCGGGGTTCTTTTTCTGCGGCATGATTGACGAGCCGGTCGAGAACCGATCGGACAAAGTGACAAAACGGAATTGGGCCGAAGACCAGATCACCAGTTCCTCGGCGAAGCGCGACAGGTGGACCGCACAGATCGAAGCTGTCGACAGGAACTCCAGCGCGAAATCGCGGTCGCTGACGGCATCCAGCGAGTTGGCTGCGGGGCGATCAAAGCCCAGCGCTTCGGCGGTCATGTGTCGATCAATTGGGAAAGAGGTCCCTGCTAGCGCAGCAGCGCCCAAGGGGGATTCGTTCATCCGTGCACGCGCATCGCGGACGCGGGATAGGTCGCGGCCAAACATCTCGACATAGGCCATCATATGGTGGCCCCAGGTCACTGGCTGCGCGGTTTGAAGATGGGTAAAGCCCGGCATGACCCAATCGGCACCAGCTTCGGCCTGCGCCAAAAGCGCGCGGATCAGGGCCAGCAGGCCAGTTTCCGCTGCGTCCAGTTGGTCACGGACCCACAGTTTGAAATCGGTCGCGACCTGATCATTCCGGCTACGACCCGTGTGTAAACGACCTGCTGGTTCTCCGATCACCTCTTTCAACCGCGCCTCGACATTCATATGAATGTCTTCCAGCGCGGTCGAAAACTGAAACGTACCGTTCTGGATTTCTGACAAAACGGTGAGCAGCCCTTCCCGAATTGCCTGCGCATCACTATCAGTAATAACGCCTGTGGCAGCCAGCATGGCGGCATGGGCGCGCGAGCCTGCGATGTCCTGGGCTGCCATCCGCTGATCGAACCCGATCGAGGCATTGATTGCCTCCATGATCGCGTCTGGACCGGCGGCAAAGCGGCCGCCCCACATCTGGTTCGAGGATTGATCGGTCATGTAAGAAAACCCGGAGTTGATATGCGCCTATTTCGTCTGATCCCCCTTTATATGGCCCTTGCGCTGGGTGCAAACGCCGCTTTGGCAACGGATGCCGAGACTCTGGGCGCGCTGCGCGATGGCACGTTGAAACGGCTGATCCTGCATAAGGAACCAAAACCCGCCAAGACCATCGAGTTTCAGTTGGAAGACGATGGCGGTGTCGGCACGCTGGAAGATTATGCCGGCAAGTACGTGTTGGTGAATTTCTGGGCCACATGGTGTGCCCCCTGCCGCAAGGAAATGCCGCAGATTGCTGAGCTTCAGGAAGAATTTGGCGGCGACAAGTTCCAGGTGCTGACCTTGGCCACTGGCCGTAACACGCCTGCCGGGATCAAGAAGTTCTTTGACGAGAACGGCATCGACAACCTGCCACGCCATCAGGACCCCAACTCTGCCGCCGCACGCGAATTCGGTGTCATCGCTCTGCCGATTACCGTCATTCTGAACCCCGAAGGGCACGAAATTGCGCGCCTGATCGGCGATGCGGAATGGAACTCGGAAAGCGCGAAGTCAATCATATCGACTCTGGTTGAGGCCAATAGCTAAAGCCGGCCGCTTCATTTTGTGTTAGACTGAAACCGGCCCCGTTGGGCCGGTTTTTGTTTGTGATCAGCGAAATGGAGGCCATATGAAGCCAGTAGTATTACTGATCGGCCGTTTGCCGAATGTAATCGGTGACGTTGCACGGCAGTTGGATCATTTGCCTATCCAATGGCTGGGCGCACATGATCAGAATGAGGTCCGGCGACAACTGGACACCGAACCCCGCATCGCCTGCGCCATCATGGGTGCCGGTCTGGACGACAACATACGCGGTGAAATGGTCGGCATCATTGCCGCGCGCCGCCCCGATATCTGCATCCATCTAAAAGATCGCACATCGGGCCCCGAGGGTTTGGTGCCCTTTGTCGAACGGGTGGTGCAACACGAAGTTCTGGACGGCCTGGAGCACGGCTGACGCCACGCCACCTTTGACAGGCAATTCGACCTCTTGCAGTTTGTCAGCAGGAGGATCGAATGCCGCTGGGAATTCTGTTGGGACTTGTCGTCGGCGGCATTGCCGGGATCGCGCTATTGTTGCATCTGACGGGTAGATCTCGTTTGCGCCTACTGACGCCTGAAACCGCACAAATCCAATGGCTTCGACACTTCCCTGATGACACAGTCATTGATGTCACGGTCGCCCATGACGGTCACGCCGCCCTTGTACGAACCGAGACAGGCGCCGGGTTGCTGTGGTCCTTCGGGGCTGACACCGTAGCCCGGCACCTGCTGGATTTCGACAGGATCGACCATCCCGATGGGTTTGAGGTTCAATTTCACGATTTCAGCACTCCGCGCGTACTTATCCATCTCGACGAAACCGAGTGCCGCCACTGGCAACATCTGATGGAACCCGCATGACTGATCACGTAAGCTTTCCCGACGCGGTGCAATGGGCTGTACCGTTCTTCATCGCCGCCATTCTGGCGGAATTTCTATGGATCGCCGTCAAAGGTCGGGGCGGTCGGTATGAGACGCGCGATGCCGTGACTTCGTTGATCATGGGGGCGGGCAACATTGCCTCAGGCTTTTTGCTGGGCTTCATCGCGTATGCGTTTTTCATGTGGCTGTGGCAAATCACGCCGCTTAACCTGGGCACTTCGATCCCGGTCATCATCCTCTGCTTTGTGCTGGATGATCTGCGCTATTATTGGGTGCACCGGTTCGGGCACCGTATCCGCTGGGTCTGGGCCAGCCACGTGAACCACCACAGCTCGCAGCACTATAATTTGACCACTGCGTTGCGTCAGACCTGGACCTATACTTTCACCTTCATGATGGTGGTGCGCGCGCCGCTGATCCTGCTGGGCTTTCATCCCGCAATGGTGCTGTTTGTCGGCGGCCTGAACCTCATCTATCAATTCTGGATTCACACCGAAGCGATTGGCAAATTGCCCCGCTGGTTCGAGGCCGTGATGAACACCCCCAGCCACCACCGCGCCCATCACGGACGCAATGCACGCTATCTGGATTGCAATTATGCCGGTGTGTTCATCATCTGGGATAAGCTGTTCGGCACGTTCGTTCCCGAGCAAGAGGATGACAAGGTCGACTATGGCCTCGTACACAATATCGGCACCTTCAATCCACTGCGCGTGGCGTTTCATGAATGGATCGAAATTTGGAAGGATGCGACCCAGCCTGGGCTGACATTGCGCCAACGATTAGCCTATTGTTTTGCGCCTCCGGGCTACAGCCATGATGGTAGCCGAGACAATTCCGAGCAGATCAAGGCCAAACATCTTGTCCGCCATCCGGAAGATTGCGGAACACCGGGGTTTGAGCAATTCGACCAGCAGGCGTCCGCCACCGCGCCAAAGCGGGCTTAAGTCTCAAAAAGACCTTTTCTCTGCTTGATTTTTGGCACAGGTGCTCCATATCCGAGAGGTGATTTAAGTAAGTATTCTCCGGAGACCCGCATGTCAAAATTGCTGAGAATTTCTACCGTTACTGGTTTGCTGGGTCTTGTCATAACCATGGCCGCTGCGCTCAACGGAGCTGTCCCGACAATTTTGGGTCTCGGGTTTGTTATGGCTGCGCTTGGACTGTTCGGAGCACTGGTTGGCGCGGCGGCTTCGCTGCGGCACGCCCGGCAGTCCACAAACTGATCACCGGCCCAACACCTTCAGATAAATACACGCTCGTTAACTCCGGTTTTACCTGTCTTACCTGAAACTGTTGTCCGGACCGTAATCGTCGGGATCAGAGGAATGGTAGAACATGGGAAACAGGAAGCGCGCGGACCTGCCTGAAGGGTCGGACAACCCGTTGAGCGCCGCCGTCACCTCTCGGGACCAATCCGTCGTTCAGATGGCCACTGAAGCGGTAAAGCACAAGCAATGCAGGCTGGCGTTTCAACCCGTTATTCAGGCTAACCCCCCGCAAGGGATCGCCTTTTACGAAGGGTTCATCCGCGTATTAGATGAAACCGGTCGCGTCATACCCGCACGCGAGTTCATGCCACAGGTTGAAAACACGCCCATCGGTCGTGATCTGGATTGCATAGCGCTCGAGATGGGATTGCGCACCCTGATCCGAAATCCCGGCATTCGCTTGTCCATCAACATGTCCGCCCGATCCATCGGTTATTCCAACTGGTCGCGTGTACTGGATAGGTTCCTGAAAAAAGACGCAAGCCTGGGCGAGAGGTTGATTCTGGAAATCTCCGAAGCGTCAGCCATGCAGGTGCCCGAGCTGGTGGTTGACTTCATGGATCAGCAACAAGCCCGCGGGATCGCCTTCGCGCTGGATGACTTCGGAGCCAGCAACTTCAGCTTTCGCCATTTTCGCGAGTTTCTGTTCGACGCCGCCAAGATCGACGGGCAGTTCATACGTGGCGTCAGTAAGAACTCTGACAATCAGGCGCTGGTGCGCGCGCTGATCGCCGTGGCACGTGAATTTGAAATTCTCGTGACCGCCGAATCGGTCGAGATCGCTGAAGATGCTGCTTTTCTGATCGAAAATGGGGTCGATTGCCTGCAGGGCTTCTTGTACGGCGCACCTTCGGTCACTCCACCTTGGGTCAAAGAAAAATCCTCAAAAACAGGCAGTTGATAGAAAGAAGCCGCGCAAAGATACACCGCAGTCAACTCTGAGACAAGCTGCCCGTTGCTGCAGATGCAGCATTGCGGTATTGCAGAAGGTGCTGGAGCGGGGAACCCGAGGCGCTCTTGTATCCGGAGAAAGCCTCTCCACGACCTGCGCCGTCAGATTTCCCACAAGACCATGACGGTAAAGGATTGACTGTATGACCAACGTAGTAATCGCATCCGCCGCACGTACGGGCGTCGGTAGCTTTAGCGGTTCGTTTGCGAACACCCCCGCACATGATTTGGGCGCTGCCGTCCTGGAGGCCGTTGTCGAGCGCGCCGGGGTCGACAAGGGTGAGGTAAGCGAAACCATCATGGGTCAGGTCCTGACCGCCGCACAAGGGCAGAACCCCGCCCGTCAGGCGCATATCAATGCAGGTCTGCCGCAAGAAAGCGCGGCATGGGGCATCAATCAGGTTTGCGGTTCGGGTCTGCGCGCTGTCGCTCTGGGCGCTCAGCACATCCAGTTGGGCGACGCCGAGATCGTGGCTGCAGGTGGACAAGAGAACATGACCCTATCACCTCACGCCGCCGCCCTACGCGCCGGTCACAAGATGGGTGACATGAAATACATCGACACTATGATCCGCGATGGTTTGTGGGATGCCTTCAACGGCTATCACATGGGTCAGACCGCCGAAAACGTGGCCGAGAAATGGCAGATTAGCCGCGACATGCAGGATGAATTCGCTGTTGCTTCGCAGAACAAGGCCGAAGCAGCCCAAAACGCTGGAAAATTCGCCGACGAGATCGTGCCCTTCACCATCAAGACCCGCAAGGGCGACATCGTGATGGACAAGGACGAATACATCCGCCATGGCGCCACCATGGAGGCGATGGCCAAACTGCGCCCAGCTTTCACCAAAGATGGCTCGGTCACGGCGGCAAATGCTTCGGGCCTGAACGATGGTGCCGCAGCCACCCTGCTGATGTCGGCCGAGAACGCCGAAAAGCGCGGAATTGAGCCTCTGGCCCGTATCGCCTCATACGCGACCGCCGGGCTGGACCCGTCAATCATGGGTGTCGGCCCGATCTACGCTTCGCGCAAAGCGCTGGAAAAAGCGGGCTGGTCGGTTGACGATCTGGATCTGGTCGAGGCCAACGAAGCATTTGCTGCACAGGCCTGCGCCGTGAACAAAGACATGGGCTGGGATCCGTCGATTGTGAACGTCAACGGCGGTGCAATTGCTATCGGTCACCCGATTGGTGCCTCGGGCTGTCGGGTTCTGAACACCCTGCTATTCGAAATGAAACGCCGCGACGCGAAGAAGGGTCTTGCGACCCTTTGCATTGGTGGTGGCATGGGTGTCGCATTGTGCGTGGAGCGCGACTAATTGCGCTGAAAACTAATTATAAAAGGGCGTCCACAGGGCGCCCTTTTTTGTTACAATCGGATCATATCCCTTAGATGCGACAATATCGCCGGACAGAAAGATTAATTCGATCACGAAACGATATTGCGCACCCGCAACTCTCAGAGTAACAGAATTACCAAGACGACTAAATTTGGAGGAGTCCTAAATGGCACGTACAGCACTCGTAACCGGCGGTTCCCGCGGCATCGGCGCAGCAATTTCCAAGGCGTTGAAGGCCGAAGGATATAATGTTGCCGCCACTTATGCAGGCAATGACGAAGCCGCCGCAAAGTTCACCGAAGAAACCGGTATCAACACCTATAAATGGAATGTTGCGGATTACGACGAATCCAAAGCGGGCATCGAAAAAGTCGAGGCCGAGGTCGGCCCGATCGACATTGTGGTCGCCAACGCAGGTATCACCCGCGATGCGCCGTTCCACAAGATGACGCCTGAGCAATGGCATCAGGTGATCGACACGAACCTGACGGGTGTCTTCAACACCGTTCACCCGGTATGGCCGGGCATGCGCGAGCGTAAGTTCGGCCGGATCATCGTGATCAGCTCAATCAACGGCCAGAAAGGTCAGTTCGCCCAGGTGAATTATGCCGCAACAAAAGCAGGCGATCTGGGTATTGTAAAATCGCTGGCACAGGAAGGCGCGCGGGCCGGTATTACAGCCAATGCAATCTGCCCCGGCTATATCGCGACCGAAATGGTCATGGCAGTGCCGGAAAAAGTGCGCGAATCGATCATTGGCCAGATCCCCGCGGGTCGCCTGGGTGAGCCGGAAGAGATTGCGCGTTGCGTCGCCTTTCTTGCCTCGGACGATTCGCAGTTCATCAACGGCTCGACCATTTCGGCCAACGGTGCACAGTTCTTCGTCTGAACCATCGGCATTGGAACGAAAACGGGCCGGTCCATCAAGGACCGGCCCTTCTTTTATCCCGTAAGTCCGCGCGCGCTGCGGTCAGCGGGAACCAAAAATCATTCGCCAGATGCTCCTGACCGCTTTACCGCGCTCGCAATGCGCCTTTTGAAAGGCACGCTGAACCGAAGGATGGGTTGTCATCTCAATCATGTTTGCCTCTTTTTCAGATCAGATTCATTTGACATACCCCGATAATGGGGCATATTTCTCTGGCCTACAAACGAGCTTTTTCGTATAGTCAGTTAAGGAAATTTTAACTGAATGAGCGACCGCCTGCCACCATTGACCGCATTGCGTGCATTTGATGCCGCCGCGCGGCACATGTCTTTTGCCAAGGCCGCGGAAGAGCTACACGTCACCCCCGCTGCACTGTCCTTTCAGATCAAATCGCTTGAGGAGCACCTCGGGCAACCGCTGTTTCGCCGCCTGAACCGCGCCGTTGAACTAACCGAGGCCGGTCGCACATTAGCACCCGGCGCAGCAGAGGGATTTACGACTCTACAGACAGCATGGACTGCAACACGAAGGTTGCAAAGCAGCGGGACGCTGACTCTCACTGCCGGACCAGCTTTGACCGCGAAGTGGTTGGCCCCCCGCTTGTTCGAGTTTGCACGATTACATCCGGACATTGAACTGCGGCTATCCGCATCACTAAAGGTTGTCGATTTGCGGCGGGATGATGTGGATGCGGCGATCCGATTTGGAATATCTGACGACGCTGACCTAGCTTCCTACGCCGCCAGACCAGATTGGGTGACGCCCATTATGACACCTGAATTGCATGAGAGGTTCCAGACACCGGAATCGCTCAGTGACGCACCGCTGATATTTGATGATTCCCTCTTCAAGGTCGCCCCTGGTTGCGATTGGCCGTCCTGGTTCCGCGCCGTTGGTATGTCATATTCACCTGCAACGGGCACCCATTTTTCTCAACCTGATCACGCGATAGATGCAGCCTGCGCCGGGTTGGGAGTTGCACTGGGGCGGCGGCCTTTAATCATCAAGGATGTGAGCGAGGGCCGACTTGTCGCCCCGTTCAAAGTGGCGGTGCAGACCGAAGCGCGGTTCCGATTCATTTGCCTGCCCGAAGCCAAAGACCGCCCACAAATAGCAGCTTTCCGAGAATGGTTCTTTGCAGAGATCGAAAAAACCGCGCATATGTGGGACGACTTTGAGATCATCCCAGAAAAGGAACTTGGACGCCCATGACTCGTTCCCGTGCGACCGCAATCGGCTTTGTCGCCGTCTTGCTGTGGTCTCTGCTGGCCTTGTTTACCGTGGGCTCAGCCCCCACACCACCTCTGTTGCTGAACGCAATTTGTTTTACGATCGGTGGAACTTTGGGCCTGATCTGGACTATAGCAAATGGAGGCCTGAGGCAGTTGGGGCAGATCGCATGGACCACGTATCTGTTCGGTGCAATTGGGCTTTTCGGATATCACGCTCTGTATTTCTCAGCCCTGCGCATGGCACCCGCCGCTGAGGCAGGGCTGATTGCTTATCTCTGGCCTTTGCTCATTGTTTTGCTGTCCGGCTTGCTCCCCGGCGAACACCTGAAACCTGGCCACCTGATCGGCGCTAGCCTTGGCTTTGCCGGGGCTGCAGTGATCATTACTGGTGGCAGCAGTGCAGGGTTTCAGGCGCAACATCTGCCCGGTTATGGGTTGGCCCTTTTGTGTGCGCTGACTTGGTCAAGCTATTCGGTTCTGTCGCGAAGGTTGGGCGATGTACCAACAAGTTCGGTTGCGGTGTTCTGCATCATCACAGCAATAGCCTCTTGGACGCTGCATTTTGCAATTGAAGAAACAGTCTGGCCGAAGGGCGCAATAGGCTGGGCCTCAACCCTCGCCTTGGGTTTGGGCCCGGTCGGGCTGGCGTTCTATGTTTGGGATATCGGAGTTAAACGCGGGGACATTCAAATCCTCGGCACCGCCTCATACGCGGCACCTTTGCTATCGACGCTTGTATTGGTTCTGGCCGGGATCGCCGCCCTGTCGTGGGGATTGGCGATCGCGGCCTTGCTTGTCACCGGTGGCGCTGCAATCGCTGCCCGCGCCAGCCTGAAGGCTTAGGCCGACAGGCGCTCGATCTCTTCTTTCAGCTTCAGTTTCTGCTTCTTGAGCTGTGCAATATGGAGATCGTCAATACCAGGTGAGCGTTGAGCTTCTTCTACTTCAAGACCGAGAATTTCGTGTTTTTTCTTCAACTCCGTCAGATGCGCGCTCACGCTCATGGCGGTCCTCCTTCTCTGGTTTGGTAAGTATGACGTAAGAAGTTGATCACATCATTTCCAGACTGTCACGCTGCAGACGCACAGAATCTGTAATAAATCCGACAAATTCGGCTGGTCATTGCCGATCTGAAGCGAATCCGGCCAGTGCGGCGCCATCGCGCAGCACCGCCGAAACCTCGGGAGTATAACTTTCACCATCTTTAAGGTGCCGATCCCCCTGATGCATTATCAGCGGAGATTGTAACCGAAAGCTGGCACGACCTCCCTTACGAGCTCGTAGAATCACCAACTCGGCCGGGCGGCCCACGCGTGCAGAAAGCGGCAACACTTCGGCCGACCCCAAGCGGCCACTGCAGGCAGCCAGTATGTCTGGCAAGCGATCCGCTTTCTGGATCATGTGCAAGTATCCTCGTGGTGCTAACCGCCGGGCCGCGACATCTATCCACTCTGTTAGTGGGGTGTTTTCACCTAAAGCAATCTGCCGTCCCGGATCGGTCGATGGGCTATGTGCACCCGGCATGTAATAAGGCGGATTAGCGATGACATGATCAAACTGTGCTTGTTTCAGGTCTCTGGGTAGCGCGCTCAGATCAGCCTCGACCACCGACAGGTACATAGCGTTCTGAGTGGCATTTCGACGCGCCAGTTCCGCATAAGCGGATTGCAATTCGACCCCTGTCGCCTGCAATTGCGGAACACGTGCCAACAAACACAAAATAGCGGCTCCCGCGCCACATCCGAGCTCTAACACTGACTGACCCTTGAGGGCAGGAACCGAAGCCGCCAGCAAGACAGGATCAACGCCCGCGCGATACCCAGTCTTTGGTTGCCATAATCGCACACGACCACCCAGAAATTCATTCAGCGTCAACTCATTGTCGGAAAACAAGCTCATCGCCCCAGCGGTATCTCGTTATCACGCATAACGCGCTCGGCGCGGGTCAGATCATCAGCGCGCACCATCAAGCGACGAGGGAAAATTCCTATGCCCCCTTCGAGGATGCTCATATTTACGTCCATCTGAAAGCAGTCTATATCCTCGCCCTCAAGGAGAGCCGTTGCAAAAGCCAGGATTGTCGGATCGGTGCTGCGCAATAGTTCTTTCATGGGGATGGATGTAAGGGCAAGGTGACTGGGATGTCGAGCCTTGTATCAGGAGTGTGATGAGCGTCAGCACGATCTCGAAACCGCATGAGCGTCTGGCTGAGATGTTGGCGGGTGAAATGGCAGCGGTGAATACGCTGATTCGGACCCGAATGGCGTCGGAACATGCCCCACGCATCCCCGAAGTGACTGCACATCTGGTTGAGGCAGGTGGCAAACGCCTGCGCCCAATGCTGACGCTGGCTGCTGCACAGTTATTTGGCTATTCCGGCGACCATCACGTTAAGCTGGCCGCGACTGTCGAATTCATCCACACCGCGACCCTTTTGCACGACGACGTCGTGGACGAAAGCGGACAGCGGCGTGGGCGGCCCACCGCAAACTTGCTATGGGACAATAAATCCAGCGTTCTGGTTGGCGACTATCTGTTTTCCCGCAGTTTCCAGCTGATGGTTGAAACGGGCTCGCTACGGGTTCTGGATATTCTGGCTAACGCGTCGGCCACGATCGCGGAAGGTGAAGTGCTGCAGATGACAGCAGCCACCGATCTGGGCACGGATGAGGGTGTCTATCTGCAAGTTGTACGCGGGAAGACTGCTGCGCTTTTCTCGGCTGCAACCGAAGTTGGTGGTGTCATTGCCGGCGCAAACGATGCTCAAGTCAAAGCGCTTTATGATTATGGTGATGCGCTTGGGGTTGCCTTCCAGATCGCTGATGATCTTTTGGATTATCAAGGTGATAGCGCGGTCACCGGCAAGAATGTCGGTGATGACTTCCGCGAGCGAAAGCTAACACTGCCCGTCATCAAAGCTGTGGCGCAAGCCACAGCGGATGAACATGCTTTCTGGGAACGCACGATAGGGCGCGGACGTCAGGAAGAAGGCGATCTGGACTACGCCCTATCGCTGATGGCCAAATACCGCACGCTGGAAGCTACCCGCGCAGATGCGTTCGGCTGGGCAGCCAAGGCAAAGGCGTCATTGGAAGACGTTCCTGATCACGAAATCCGCACATTGCTAGGCGATCTGGCGGACTATGTTGTTTCGCGCCTCAACTAAGCATTGTCGCGCGGCACCACCAGTTGGGTTGCGCGGCTCCGATCTCGTAGGCGGCGAAATGGGCCGCTTTCAGGGTTGGATAGAGCGCGATACAGGTAGAGCCTGAACCTGACATGCGGGTCAGTAACACGCCGCGCGTATCGCTCAGTGCATCAAGGACAGCTGCAATTCCCGGCGCTACCGTCATCGCGGGCGCTTCAAGGTCATTGCGCTGATTCCGTAGCCACGCCGCGCAATCTTCTGGCGTTTTGAACGTAGGAATTCTCGCTGGCATCAGCGCGTTCTCTCGACTTTGAAGCGCAGAAAACACAGGTCCGGTTGGAACTGCGATCCCCGGATTAACAAGAAGAGCTGGCAATGGCGGCAAATTAATCGGTTCGATCTGCTCACCTATACCTCGCATTCGCGCCGCAGCAGCGTATAGGCATGCCGGGACATCTGCCCCCAGCGACAAGGCAATATCATTGGCGTTTATGGACCCCTGAGTCGTCGCCGTGCGCAGGACCGCGGCTGCGTCCGAAGACCCGCCTCCGATACCGCCGCCATGGGGCAGTTGCTTGTCTAGAAGAATGCTGCCGGTCCAGCCAGCCGCCTCGGCAGCCTGCCAGACCAGATTGCTATGGTCGATTGGCACACCGCTCGAGAACTCGCCCGCTACCGACAATGCCAGGTTGGGTCCCGAAGAAAAGGTAAGTCGATCCCCGACATCTGCGAAGGCAACCAATGAATCCAGCATATGATAGCCATCGTCTCGCTGGCCGGTTACATGTAGGGTCAGGTTGATTTTGGCGGGGGCGAATGCCTCAGCCTTCATTGGCGACTTTCAATGGCTCAGCGCCCTCTTCGTGCAAGACAGTATCCAGCCCTACCTCAATCTTACGACGAATACGCTCAGGATCGGCCTCTCCATCGGTGTCTTCGGGGTCGATGAAGGACAGGGCACGTTTCCACTGAAACTCCGCCTCGCGAGCACGACCTACAGCCCAATAAACATCGCCCAGATGATCATTCACCACCGGATCGACAGGCATCAGCTCAACAGCCCGCTCCATATGATCAACCGCCTCGTCATAGCGGCCAAGGCGGAATAGCACCCACCCAAGACTGTCGACAATATAGCCGCTGTCCGGTCGCGCAGCGACCGCGCGTTCTATCATCTCAAGCGCTTCATCCAGCTTCTCTTTTCGTTCAACCAACGAATACCCCAAGTAATTCAGCACCTGCGGTTGATCCGGATTTAACTCAAGCGCGCGTCGGAAATCGGCCTCGGCCCTCTCCCAGTTCTTGAGACGTTCATGGGATATCCCGCGTGCATAGTGCAGGAACCAGTTGCTGCCCGCGCCTTCTTCGGTCAGAGCAATGGCCTTGTCATATGACGTGACTGCTGCTGTATAATTTTCCTGCTGACGCCGGAGATCTGCCAAAGCCACATGTACGCCCGGCAAATCGGGGCTCTGCGCTGCGAGGTTTTGCAACACTTCAGCGGCCGCATCTTTGCGATCGGAACGGCTGAGCACTTCGGCGCGCCCCAACTCGGCAGCGTGATAGTCGCTGCTTGTCGGTGGTACCTGCCGATAGACATCAACGGCAAGATCATATTGCTCCAGACCGTCCAAAAGCTCTGCGCTCAACAGGATCGCGTCGATGTGGTCTGAGCGCAGGAACGTCGCGGCCCTAATATAGAGGAGTACATAGTCGGGCGCGGCCTCTGCGCTCAGTGCTGCACCCACTGAATAGAACACTTCGGCCATGCCGTCCTGTGCAGATCGCACATGTGTAAACGGCAACGTTTCGCCGTTAGTCAGGCGACTTACATACCCTTCAATGGTCGGGTCACTTCCTGCAGCGAACACATCATCAAGGAATTGAAGCGCATCTTCGTTGCGGTCGAGTTGCGACAAAACTTCGGTTCGCGACAACGCCGCGCGGCGCGAGAAGCGGGCAACAGCACCGTTATCGGCCTCAAAAATCGCTTCGGACCCTTCGAAATCCCCGACTGATGCCAAGGCCATAGCCTTATGGTAGAGCGCAAATTCTTTAAGCCCTTCCTGCGTAGAAACCGCATCAAATTCTTCCATCGCCTTGGACATGGCACCCTGCGCCATGTGTGTCCATGCGATCAACAGACCATCGACCAAAGGACCAACCCCCTGTGTCTCAGGGTCACGGGCCAGAAATTCATCCAGCTCTCCGCTTGCAAGCAAATTCGCCGAGATCACCATCCGGGCAGCCTGGCTGGGTAAATCCTGTTCTTCGATGGCATTCGCAACCGGCAAGGCACGCTCGATTTCACCCAGAGCCAACCGCGCTACAACAACGTTTTCTAACAGTTTTGCGTTTTTAGGATCTGCTTGAAGCGCCTGCGAATAATACCGCTCGGCGGCTGGATAGTCGCTTTGATAAATCGCCTGCCGCCCCGCCAGATACGACCCCGACCCGGTATCGGCTGCCGCCGGGAGCGTTATTGCTGAGATGAGAATGACGGCCAATGCCGTACGTCTTACCAGGGAAACCACCGATTGCCTGCCTTACTGTCGTTGACTGAAGAATAAGCTAGGGCTTTGGTGGGCGAAGGGCAATGGCAGAGCCTTCACGACCCTGCCAACGCCCATGTTCTTGCCTACATATTGGGGTAGTTCGGTCCGTCGCCGCCTTGCGGCGTTGTCCAAGTGATGTTCTGGCTGGGATCCTTGATGTCGCAGGTCTTACAGTGAACACAGTTCTGGAAATTGATGACGAATCGCGGACCGTTTTCATCCTCGACCATTTCATAGACGCCTGCGGGGCAATAACGCTGCGCCGGTTCATCAAATTTAGGCAGGTTGACCTTCACCGGTATTTCCGGGTCGGCCAGTTTCAGATGGCAAGGCTGGCTTTCCTCGTGATTGGTGGCCGCAAACGATACATTCGTCAGGCGATCAAAGGAAAGTGTACCGTCTGGTTTCGGATAATCGATCGGTTGATGCTTGCTGGCATCTTCCGTCGATTCCGCGTCGTTCTTACCGTGGCCCAGCGTGCCCAGCAGCGAAAAGCCCAGCGTGTTGGTCCACATGTCCATGCCACCCAGCACCAGGCTGGCGGTCAGGCCGTATTTCGACCACAACGGCTTGACGTTCCGCACCTTCTTCAGGTCAGCGCCAATTGCGCCTTCACGAACGTCAGCCTCATAGGCGGTCAGCTCATCGCCCGAACGCTCGGCCTTGATGGCGTCATAAGCGGCCTCAGCCGCAGCTTTACCCGACAGCATGGCGTTGTGGTTGCCCTTGATGCGAGGCACGTTGACCATGCCCGCCGAGCAACCCAGCAGCGCGACACCCGGAGCCACCAGTTTCGGCATCGACTGATAGCCGCCTTCGGTGATCGCGCGCGCGCCGTAAGCAACACGCTTGCCGCCTTTCAGCAGCTCAGCCACCATCGGGTGATGCTTGAAGCGTTGGAATTCCATATAGGGGTACAGGTGCGGGTTTTTGTAGTTCAGGTGAACCACGAAACCGACATAGACCTGATTGTTTTCAAGGTGATAGATGAACGACCCGCCACCCGCGTTGCTGCCCAGTGGCCAGCCCATGGTGTGCGTGACGCTGCCTTCTTTGTGCTTGGCTGGGTCAATCTCCCAGATCTCTTTCATGCCAACGCCGTATTTCTGCGGCTCTTTACCGGCAGACAGGTCGTATTTGGCAATGACTTCCTTGGACAGTGAACCGCGCACGCCTTCCGACAGGAAGACGTATTTGCCGTGCAGCTCCATGCCCGGCTCAGTGTTAGGACCGTAAGAACCGTCGGCCTCTAGGCCAAAAACACCGGCCACGACGCCTTTGACTTCACCGTTTTCACCGTAGACCAGCTCGGAACAGGCCATGCCGGGGAAGATTTCCACGCCCAGCTCTTCGGCCTGTTCCGCCATCCAGCGGCAGACATTGCCCATCGAGACGATGTAGTTGCCGTGGTTGTTCATCAGCGGCGGCATCGGGAAGTTGGGGATACGGATCTGACCCGCCTCACCCAGCATGTAGAAGTTGTCTTCATGCACAGGCACGTTCAACGGCGCGCCTTTTTCTTTCCAGTCCGGGATCAGCGTATCCAGACCACAAGGGTCCAGCACAGCACCCGAAAGGATATGTGCACCCACTTCCGAGCCCTTCTCCAGAACCACGACATTCAGGTCGGCATCCAGCTGTTTAAGACGGATGGCCGCCGACAGGCCCGCGGGGCCTGCACCCACGATCACCACGTCGTATTCCATCGCTTCGCGTTCAATCTCGGCCATCGCGGGCTCCTTAGCTAACTTTCCGAATTGGCGCTTTCACCGCTTGGTCGGCGCAATATTGTTTCACGGCTGATTACATGGTCGGAAAGACTTTGGTCAATCGAAACACGGCGTAACAATGACGCTATTCGACACATCAAGCCTCTGGCGCATCGCCCATCAGGTATCTGGGACCGCTACCATGGGATTTTGCCCTGTCATCGGGGTTGTAAAGCTTACATTTAGGCAAGCTGAGACAGCCGCAGCCGATACAGCCGTCCAGATTGTCGCGCAACCGCATCAGCGTATCGATTCGCTGATCCAGCCGGGTGCGCAGCCCTTCGCTGATGTTTTTCCAGTCCTGCGGCGTCGGTGTTCGATTACCGGGCAGTTCCAAAAGCACTTCTCGTATTTCTGGCAGGGTCAGGCCGAACTGCTGTGCGATCATCACAAAACTTAGCCGTCGAATATCGGCACGCTGATACCGTCGCTGCCCACCCGCGTTTCGCCACGGAGATATCAAACCCTGCGCCTCATAGTACCGGATCGCCGACACAGCTAACCCCGTCCGTCGAGCCAAAGCACCAATCGCCAATCCTTCGGAAACAGCCATAACATTCTCCAAAAAATCCCTTGACCTAAAGTTAGGTTTAGAAATTACGGTGAGTCGGGACAAGCCTTAAATCAGGAAGGAGATCCTATGATGGCGACTCTGGAACATACCAACTTCACGGTCCGCGACCCAAAGGCATCTGCAGCGTGGATGCAGAAAGTCTTTGACTGGAAAACACGCTGGGAAGGCCCGGCCATTGCCGGTGGCTACACAGTGCACGTGGGCAGCGCTCACACCTATCTGGCACTCTACGCCCCCGATGATCCTAAGCCATTAAGTGAAAGCAGCTATGATATCGTGGGTGGTTTGAACCATGTGGGCGTGCTGGTCGAAGATATCGAAGCCACCGAAGAAAAGGTTCGCAAAGCAGGGTTCAAACCTCACAACCACGCTGATTATGAGCCCGGGCGGCGCTTCTATTTCCGCGACGACAACGGCATCGAATTCGAGGTGGTTCAGTATGATTGAGATGTTGTGGCTTGGGCACGATGCCAGCCGTTGGCGACGCGGGGAGCTGTTGGGGCAGCGCCACCGGCGCAATCAACCTCCTAAACGGCGGCGCTAAGTTGCGAGTTTACTGACAACCCGCGCCTCCCCTCTTGCAATTCACGCTCCATTTGGGTCAGGTAATTGCCAACCCATCCTTCGCCCCGACGCTTTTGTGCGGCGGGGCGTAACATTTATGCGTGGACGACAAGACTATGGAAAAGATCCCCATGACGCCTTCGGGCAATGCCGCGCTCGAGGCAGAGCTGAAAAACCTGAAATCCGTCGAGCGCCCGGCGATCATCGAGGCGATTGCCTCAGCCCGCGAACTCGGTGACCTGAAAGAGAACGCGGAATACCATTCCGCTCGTGAAAAGCAGGGCTTTATCGAGGGCCGCATCAAAGAGCTTGAGGGCATCCTGTCGCTTGCCGACGTCATCGATCCCGCCAAGCTGTCGGGTGCGATCAAGTTTGGCGCCAAGGTGACATTGGTTGATGAAGATACCGACGAAGAAAAGACCTGGCAGATCGTCGGTGAGTATGAAGCCAATATTGAAAATGGCCTCCTGAATATCAAATCCCCGATCGCCCGCGCCCTGATCGGCAAAGAAGAAGGCGACAGTGTCGAGGTTCGCACCCCCGGCGGTGTACGCTCTTACGAAGTTCTGAGTATCGAATACGCCTGACCGGAGCATTTATCATGTCAGGGTCTGAGCCCGAGCAAGAACCCGAGAAACCGACCTCGCTGGGAATCTACGATCGGCCCGCGCATCCCTCGATTACCGAGATCGAGATCGCGGCTGTTGTGCTCAGCCTGATCTGGCTGGTGGTGTCAGTAGTATTTCTGGTGCTACCCGGGGCACAGGAAGGCGGATTTATCGTCACATTTCTGGCTGTGTTTATGCCGGTGGCGATGATCTGGGTTGCAGCGTTGGCGATGCGCGCCAGTCGCGTTATGCGCGAAGAAAGTGCGCGTCTGCAAACCGCTATCGACGCAATCCGCAACAGCTATGTGGTGCAACAACAGCGCGCGACCAGCACCTATGAACCGATGGTCGGCAAGAAACTGGATGAAATCGCCGAAAGTGCCAAAAAGACCGAGAGCGCATTAGCGACATTCTCAACCAATCGCAGCGAACCTGCGCGCGCCAGCAAGCCTGCATCCGAACCTGCAAATCAAACCACCTTGGAACTTGGCACGCCTGCGGAAGAGATTGCGGCCCCGTTGCCAACCAACATCTTCATCCGCGCCCTGAACTTCCCCGAAACGCAGAGCGATGAGGCGGGTTTCGACGCGCTGCGTCTTGCGTTGAAGGATCGCAAGGCATCGCAACTTGTTCAGGCCTCACAGGATGTTCTGACCCTGCTTAGTCAGGAAGGCATCTATATGGATGACCTGCGCCCCGATATGGCCCGGCCCGAGATCTGGCGGCAGTTTGCGCAAGGCGCCCGCGGGCGTTCGGTGGCTGCGTTGGGCGGTATCCGGGACCGGTCTTCGCTGGCGCTGACGGCGGCGCGGATGAAACAGGATCCGATCTTTCGCGATGCGGCACACCATTTCCTGCGGCGCTTCGATCACATGATCGTTGAGTTCGAACCCGACGCCAGCGACGCCGAACTGAACGCATTGGGTGAGACGCGTACCGCGCGCGCTTTTATGCTGCTGGGACGGGTTGCAGGGACGTTCGACTGATTAGAGCCCAAAGCTTTCGTAGGGGATAAATCGTACTGGATCACCCGGCTGAATATCACGCGCACCGTCCTCGATTTCAACCAGCCCTTCGGCCCAGCTCAGCCCGCTTATCCGGCCGGACCCTTCTGAATGAAACACCTCGGCCCGTCCTTCACGGATGCGGGCGCGCAGATATTCGCGGCGACCCGGTTTCTTGCGCTTTTCAAATGCGGCAGGCACGTCGAACCCTTGCGGTTCCTGCCAACCTGCTCCGGCCATCAAGCTCAGCGCGGGGCGGGCGAATACCAACGTGCAGACCATTGCGGCCACCGGATTGCCGGGCAGGCCGAACACCGGCGTTTGATCCCACATGCCCAACGCCAAAGGCCGTCCGGGTTTCAGCGCGATGCGCCATTCCTGCATCGCCCCGGCCTCTTGCAACAGGGCTGAGACGTGATCTTCATCCCCGGCAGAGGCCCCACCGCTGGTCAGGATCACATCCACCCGCCGAGCGGCTTGATCCAGATGATCCTCCAACGCCTCCCGGCTGTCCTCGGCGCCGCCAAGATCAACCGGTTCAAACCCCATTCGTTCGACCAGCGATAACAGCATCGGACGGTTGGCGTCGTAGATTTGCCCTGGTGCGGCAATGTCACCGGGCTCGACCAATTCGTCCCCGGTCGACAGCACCCCGACGCGCAGCACTTTGTACACCGACACTTCGGCCAACCCTATTGCCGACAAAAGTGCCAAATCCGCGGGTGTCAGCCGTCGCCCTGCAGGCAAGGCCAGCGCACCTTCGACCACGTCTTCGCCAGCCTTTCGTGCGTTTGCACCTTTTTTTAATGGACCTCGGAACGCAATGTGACCCTGATCGAGGGTCACATCCTCTTCCAGAATAACCGTATCAACACCCTCCGGAAGCGCCGCCCCGGTCAACACGCGTACGGCATGGCCCGAGGGAACCCTACCGCCAAACGGAACACCGGCCGCTGCGCGACCTTCAACCAAGGGCAAAACACAAGGGCCATCCGCCACTGGTCCAGCAAATCCGTATCCATCAACAGCGGTGTTGGGCTGTGGTGGGTTTGACCGTTTGGCCTGCACATCTTCTGCCAGAATGCGACCGGCGGCCTGCATCAGCGGCGCGCTTTCGACCCCTGTTACGACGGCCAATCTGTCCCGTAGCAATGCCAGTGCGTCGTCGACCGGCGTCCAGTTCACCCCGGCGGGCAAGGCAAAGCAATCATTGCGCAGGGGTGGAGGCGATATGTCCGGCTTGCTCATAGTCCGACCTCCCCAAGAATGAAATCAGCAATTGCCGCCGTATCGTTCAAATCAAAAACAGGGCGATCCAGCTTCAATGGCGTATCACTGGCAACCGCACGGATCGAGTCATCTTCCGTCGCGATCAGCGGGTTTCCAGGCGCTGTACGAAATGCCTCCACTTTGGGGTGGTGTTCACGCTTGAACCCTTCAATCAGCACCAGATCAACCGGAGACAAGCGTGCCAACAAGATATCCAGTTTTGGCTCTGGTGCCCCGCGCAATTCCTGCATCAGAGCAACACGCTGACCCGATGCCAAAAGCACTTCGGACGCCCCAGCCACGCGATGCCGGTGGCTGTCGGTTCCCGGCTGGTCGACATCGACACTGTGGTGGGCATGTTTAACAGTAGAGACGGTGAAACCACGTCCAGTGATTTCGACCACCAGTCGCTCCACCAGCCCGGTTTTGCCCGCGTTTTTCCAACCGATGACGCCGTAGAGTCTCATGCCAGCTCCAACAGAGTTTCAGCGCGGGCCAGATCATCGGGTGTGTTGACGTTGAAGAAGGGATCAAACGGCTGGGCCGAAAACAGCGCTTCTCGCCCGTCATGCTGGTCAGTCCAAAGGACAACCTTGCGCAAACCACCCTCAAGTGCCGCCCGCAGATCATCGCGCAACGCAACAGGCCAGAGAGCAAATGTCGGGTGTCTGTTAACTCGCCTGGACCCGCCAGATTTCAAGGCCTCTTCGCCAGTTCGCGGAGTGGTTGCCAGAACAAGAGGGTGCTTTTGCCCTTCGGAAGCCCGCACCAGTTGCGCCACCAGATCTCGCGGAAAGAACGGTGTATCAGCGGCGACTGTCACAATGGACTGGGCACCCTGTTCTGCAGCCCAATCAAGTCCAGCGAGTACACCGGCAAGTGGTCCCGCAAAGCCATCGATCGAATCCGCAATCACAGGCAATCCCAGTTCATTGAATCGCAATGCATCCCCGTTGGCATTCAGAGCCAGAGCCTCGACCTGAGGCGAGAACCTATTGATCACACGATCAAGCAGGCTAACCCCGCCGATCTGCAACAACCCCTTGTCGCCTCCCCCCATGCGGGTCGCCAGGCCACCTGCCAAAATAACGCCCAACAGTTTTGGTGTCCGTTCAGCCATTGGCACTTTTCCTACGATGTTTCTTGTCCTCGACAGCCACGGATGTCGGATCAACGTCACGTACCAAACGGTCTTCGCCAGACAAACATACAAACCGCTGCCCGCGCATGCGACCGATCAGCGTCAGGCCGACCTCGCGCGCGATTTCAACGCCCCAGGCGGTGAAACCCGACCGCGAAGCGAGAACCGGGATCCCCATCATTGCCGTTTTGATCACCATCTCCGAGGTCAGGCGACCGGTTGTATAGAGGATCTTGTCTGCGGCGCCCTCTCCCTCGGACAACATCCAACCCGCGATCTTGTCGACGGCGTTGTGACGGCCCACATCCTCCATATAGACCAGCGGGCGGCTCTCACGGCACAGCACGGTGCCATGGATCGCCCCGGCCTCAAGATACAGCGACGGCGTGCGATTGATCTTGGATGCCAGATCATAGAGCCACGAGGTGCGCACCGAGACCTGCGGCAAAAGCACGTCCTCCAACCCCTCCATCATGTCGCCAAAAACGGTACCCACTGCGCAGCCACTTGTCCGCGTCTTCTTCTTTAGTTTGTCCTCATACGAAGTCTCACGCGCTGTGCGCACGACAACGGTTTCCAGATCATCGTCGTAGTCGACCCGCGTGATCTGATCATCGGCCAGCAGCATGCCCTGATTACGCAGAAACCCCAGTGCGAGATATTCAGGGTAGTCACCGATGGTCATCGCGGTCACGATTTCCTGCGAATTTAAAAAGATCGTCAACGGGCGCTCCTCGACTACCGAGATCTGGCTGACCTCTCCATTCTGATCTACGCCTTCCACCGCACGGGTCAGTCGCGCCGCGCCCGGATCAGGGGCAATAAGGTAGTCTGACAGGTCGAATTCCTTGGCCAATTGCAACCCCTTCCCAAGACGGCTACTGCTGCTCGCAACACCATAGGATTTAGCCATGGCCTCTGCCACACCCAAGTCATACTTCTGGAAAGGTTTTCGCGACGGGGCACCATTCGTCTTCGTCGCCATGCCGTTCGGCCTGCTGTTCGGAGTCTTTGCAACCGAGGCGGGGTTGAACATCATTCAGACCATGGCCTTTTCCGCCACCGTGTTTGCGGGTGCTGCGCAATTCACCGCACTGCAATTGCTGCAGGACAATACGCCCACCGTGATCGTCCTGATTTCTGCACTGGCGGTGAATTTGAGGGTTGCAATGTATTCGGCCTCGCTAACGCCCTATCTGGGCGCAGCGCCACTGTGGCAGCGCGCCTGCGCGGCCTATCTGATCGTCGATCAATCCTATGCCTGCTCGATGATCCGATTTGAAAAAGAACCCGATATGATCGTGCCACAGCGCATGATCTATTTCTTTGGCTCGGTCACACCGATTACGCCGCTTTGGGTCTTGGGAACGTATCTGGGCGCGGTTCTGGGAACGCAGATACCAGATAGTTGGGCCTTGGATTTCGCTTTGCCAATCACCTTTCTGGCCATGATCGGACCAATGATGCGCACGTTGGCCCATGTGGTTGCGGCATTGGTTGCGATCGTGGTGGCCTTGCTGACGGTTGCTGTGCCCTTCAATCTAGGCCTTCTAATCGCAGGTGCCGCAGGAATGGCCGCCGGTGCACAGGTCGAACTGATGCTGGAACGGAATAAGTCATGACGCAGATCGATAGCACCACCATCTGGATCATAATCATCGGCCTTGCGATTGGCAGCTACCTTCTAAGATTCACATTTATCGGTCTGGTTGGGGATCGCCCGATGCCGCCCTGGCTGCTGCGCCACCTGCGCTATACGGCGGTGGCGATTATTCCTGCCCTGATCGCGCCACTTGTGGTCTGGCCATCCGCCACTGACGGCCAGCCTGATTTGCCGCGCATGTCAGCTGCTGCTGTTGCGTTAACAGTTGGGTACGTCACAAAGAACGTTCTGGCGGCGATTTTTACGGGCGCCGCCACGCTTTATGGTTCGCTCTACCTAGTTGCTTGAGGCTGCTTCAATCTGGTTCAGGCGCGCGTTATTTTCGGCTAGACCCTGCTGCAGATCGGCCGAGTCATTTTCGCGATACTCCGTCGTGACAACACCCGGTATCTGGCCAAACTGGTCGGACAGTTTCACCGGGTAGAATGTGGTGCTTATCTGCTCGAACCCTGGAACCTGCTGCAAAAGCTGTGCCGTTGAATTCGCGCAGAATGCCCCGGCAACTGGGCCCATCTGTTTGGCCAGTTGAAGCGCGATTTCCGCCTGTTGTGGCGTCACTTGGATAGTTTGGATACGGGCATAATGCGTCTCGCGCGCGTGACTGCTGCGATATGCACGCTCGACATTTGGCGTAATGCCGTAAAGCACATCATTCTTAATCGGTACTACGTCGGCACGGAAGGATCCCGCAGGATCAAAAATCACCCTCTCGCTACCACTGATCATCAGCGACGTATGCGCCCCCGACCCGGTGCGCGTGCTGATCATTGTATAGAGCGTCAGTGTCGATGGCCCCGGATCACGATAAGACCGGGATACGATTTCAAAGGACTCTGCCTGCGGGCGCTGTGAACCAGCGCACCCAGCAACTGTCACCGCAAGCAGACAGGCTATCAAAATCCTGAACATGGGTGGTACGCCGCAGAAAATGATCAGGCCGCAAATACCGCCAGGAAAATACAAAGGAAGATACATGCCACCACAAACCAGGTGGTGAATTTGATGAACCCGTCGAAGGTTTTGGTTTGAACGGTGATGTCCATCTCGCCGTGCTTATGTTCAGCCATGTTTCAAAGAATCCCAATTCGCGTGTTTGGAATGCTGAATAATGCAAAAATCGGGGCCTGTCACGACGTCATTCGCGCGCAGTTGGACCAAAGATCGTGCAGCCGGGATAACCAAATCCCCAGCGCCAGGGCAGACCGCTGCACGGACCACCACCAAAGCGTACTGCAAGGAACATTGCCTCGGACGTAATCGAATGGACCGAGCGAATCTGATCCGGCGTCATATCATAGCGCTCAGCATAGTCCTCGGCATGGGTATCACCGTGGGCTTCGACACAAAGGCGCAGTCCTTCATCAGCAGCAAGACGCGCATCAAAACTGACTTCGGCCTGTGATGCACCACCCGCGTTGTGATAGGCGCGATCATGTGTGACGCAGCAATACTCCCACGGAGGATGCTCTTCGTACAGCAAGCTGAACTTGGGGAAGGTCTCAGCGACTAGTCGCCAACTTGATGATAATCCACCCGAGCAGCCATCGGTTTCAAACGGGGTCAACTCAGCGCCTTCCATCGACTCGACTAACGCCCTGTGCGCGGGCATTTCAACGCTGCGCATCAAGTCCTGCGCATTGGCGGGAAGTACGCAGCAGGCCAAAAGGGCGGCGAGTCTATGGGTTTGCATCGCGCATCTCAGAGGTTTCGATCGAAAGGCCAAAGGCCGTTGCCAGCCACAACATCAACCGCTCCCCCGGCCCCATTTCAGCGCGGACGCGCAACACTTCGCGGGCCATCGCGGGACGGTCGGTAATCAGCCCGTCGACCCCCATCGAGGCCATGGCCGACATTTGCAATGGGTCGTTCACCGTCCAGACATAGATATCCTTGCCCGCATCGTGGACCGATCGGATCAGACCCGGCGAAACCGTTGCTGCGTTCACAGCTACAAAATCGCCCTCAAGCCCCGACAAATTGCCAATCGCGGTGGCGGCCAATACTCCTGCGCGCCAATCCGGGCGCAGCGCTTTCATTTTCTGCACCGCAGGATACTTCAGGGACATGGTGGCGATATCGTCTTGCATCTCAAGTTCTTCGACAATCGCAGCGACGCGGTTTTCCAGATCGACGTCATGGCCGTAGTATTTCAGCTCGATAATGACTTTGGACTTACCTTTGGCAGCCTCAAGCACATCATACAGCGTCGGCGTCCGTTCCGAGGCGTATTCCGGGCCGAACCAACTGCCGATATCGATCTCGGCCACATCCTCCATCGTCGCATCCCAGACCTTGAGCGGCACACCGGCCAATTTCATGAAATCACTGTCATGCGCGATGATAACCACACCGTCTGCTGTTTCCTGAACATCGATCTCGACCCAGTCGGCGCCATCTTCGATCGCCTTCAACACCGCAGCCATGGTGTTTTCCGGCCGTATCGCCGCCGCGCCCCGATGCCCGATGACATCGGCATGGTCGGGCGCTTGAATACGCTCGAGCAATTCCTGCCCGGACCATAGGCCGATCAGCAAAGCAATAGTTGCGCCACCCACAACCGCATAGAGCGGCGCGCGTAGGTTGCCCGGCTCCGGGTGGGGAACCTCGTTGGCTTGCGTTTCGAAGAACCCATCCAACAATACCGCCAGTGCACCCAGTGCTATTGCAGCGAGCACGAGCCCTGCTAATGACCACAAGCCCGCGACAATGAAGCTGAAAATCAGCGCAAAACGCAGGTTCGCGCTTTCTTGCAACGGCACGAGATCGAACAGCACCCCGGCGGCACCCGCGATGAGCGCGGCAATGACCAGACGGATCGCAAGCCAAAGGGCCAGTTCGATTTTAAGGCGGCCGCGTTTGCCCTCCATCCGATCGGTACTAGTAGCGAAGGCTTCGGCAGGTTTGCAATCTTCAAACAACACCAGATGCAGAGCCAGCGCCCAAGCAGAAAGCCTGCGGATCAGAACCCAGGCCAGGCAGAGCACCACAAAGCCGATCAGCACCACTGCAACCCAGAATGAGGGCGGATGGAAGGTGAGGTAATAGTTGATGTCGTATTCCGTCAGCGTCCACCACGCGATCACGCCTGCCACAGCGACGAAGGGCAGCGCCAGAACCAGCACACGCAGAATGAACCGCGCAGCAAATCCGAAAAGCGCAGGTACGCGCGTCAAAATCAGGCGAATCGAAGCGCTGCCCGCGCGCCACGGGTCGTTCTCACCCATTCGCAGCGATCCTGCCATGACAGAGAAAACAAAGACTTCAGCAAGCAGGAACAGGCTGAGCACCGCAACCGCCGCGATGAACCCTGCAGGCGACAGCAAAAACATAGCAATGTCCTGGTCTGTCAATGCGGATTGATCCGACAGTGAAACGGCCAGATTGACGGCAATGGCAACGCCGGGGGCGATCAATGCAACCAGCAACAACCGCACAGCAACATAGACAGGCACAAAAACACGCCGCTGGGCCCAAGCGCCGCGATAGGCGGTTGTTACGGCTGAGAAATTGGTCACGCGGCGCCCTCCTGAATGGTGAACTCATTCAAGGCTGCGAAAGCGTGAATTGCAAGGGTGCGCGTTAGCTTTCTTCCAGATCAGCCGCCAGCCGGAATCCGATGCGATTGGCCGGTTTGTCTTCGACCGTCTTGGGCAATGCGCGCAGCATCACATTCAACTGGCTGACATGCTGAACCAGCTGGGTTTTGGCCCCGCCGCCGTCCGAGCCATAAAAGGTGATGATATCGGGATCAAAGTAGCCCATGCCCTCGATCCGCATGACACCCGCGTCGCCCCCGGTAAAGCCCATGGCAACCTCGTGATCGCCATCCAACGTCTTTTCGAAATTCTGGATATACATGATCAGCCGCTCATAGGCCCATTGAGCAGGGCTCTTGGTTTCGACCGGCTTTTGCAACGGCTTTGGCAAATCTTTGTTACCCGATGCCGCATCGGGGTTGGCGTGTACCTCATAGCAACGGGGTAATGCTGCGGATTCGGCGGCTTCCGCCGATGTTTCGATCTTGTCCATTGCTTTACCCTTTGCGCTGATACTCCCACGCCCCGTCCGCGCGGCGCGTCCGGGTGACCGCTCCAATGTGGTAGAGATGGTTTACATGTGCAACCGCCTCGACCAGCGCGAGGCCGTATTCGCCGCCTTTAATCTGACGTTTGAACAGCGGGGCAAAGCACTCGGCTGCGGTCTTGGGCTGATCTAGATCGCTTAGCAAACGTTCGAGCGCGCCGTGATGGTTGTCGATAAGTTGACGCATCCGGATCGGCAACCCGGTGAAGGGTAGCTTGTGCCCGCCCAGAACCAGATGATCGGGTCGGGCCAGAGGCTGCAGGCGTTCGCAGGCTTCCAGCCAATCAGCAACCGGGTCTGCCATCGGCTCAGTCGCATAGACACCCAGATTCGAGCTAATCGAGCTGAGAATCTGATCTCCGGTCAACACCAGATTGTCGTCGCGGCTCCAAAAGGTACAGTGTTCAGGTGCGTGGCCGTTGCCCATGTGGACGTCCCAGTCGCGCCCGCCCATGCGGATCACGTCGCCTTGATTGACACGGGTAAAGCCCAGCGGCATGGGGTAGACGGTGTCGGCAAAGTTGAAGGGACGTTCAGCCATCCGGCCCGCCAGCACATCCGCATCCATCCCGGCGCTGCGGTAGTAATCGAGCGTTTCCTTCGGCCAGTTCTCCTGCACATCCAGCGTCAGCATTCGGGCGAACAACCAAGCGGTGCGGCTGGTCACAAGCTCGGCCCCGTGTTCGGTCTGGAACCAGCCTGCATTGCCGACGTGGTCGGGGTGATGATGGGTGACCACAACCCGGCGTACTGGCTTTCCGGCCAGAGGCCCTTCCATCAGGGTCTGCCAGATGGCACGTGTTTTCTTCGACGAAAGCCCGGTGTCGACAATCGTCCAGCCATCGCCATCATCCAGCGCATATACATTCACATGATCCAGCGCCATGGGCAAAGGCAGCCTGATCCACAGAACACCTTCTGCAACCTCGACCCATTCGCCGGGTGCAGGCGGTTCAACCCACGGATAACGCATCACCTGAGGCCCCTCGCCATCCATCAAACCGCCAACTCCTCAGCGCTGAGCGCATAAAGGTCATCAGCCCCGTTCTGCGCCTGTGCCAGCAAGCCTGTATGCTCGGGCAGCAGCGCGTTGATGTAGTAGCGCGCCAGTTTTGCGCGCGGTCCATCGGGATCGGCCAGAGCCGCCGACAGGTGGTAATGCCCGCCCAGCACCCGCGCAAAGGCCTTGAGATAGGCTGACGCCCCGGCAAAGCGGTTATTCATGTCTGATTGCGCAACGATCCACTCTGTGGCTTCACGCAGTGACTCAGATGCCTCCCACACTGGGCCGGCAAGCTCGGGCATTGTGGCGCGGGCTTTTTCGGCCTGATCCTCGATCTCATCCAGCAGGTTCGAAGCCGCCTCACCCCCATCCATCATCTTGCGTGCCACAAGATCCATGGCTTGAATGCCGTTTGTGCCCTCATAGATCGCAGTCACGCGAACATCGCGGTAATACTGCGCAGCGCCGGTTTCTTCGATGAAACCCATGCCGCCATGCACTTGAACGCCTGTCTCGGACACGCGCATACCTGTCTCGGTGCCAAAAGCCTTACAGATCGGCGTCAGCAGCGCTGCTCGTGCCGACCAATCGGCCTCACCTGTGGCCTGCGCCATGTCGATCGCAGCGGCATTGGCCAGCATGATCGCCCGCGCGGCAAATACATCCGCACGCATCGACATCAGCATCCGCCGTACATCCGCGTGGTCGATGATCGTGCCCGAGGGCGTCCTGCCTTGCTTGCGTTCCAACGCATAGGCAAGCGCGTGCTGATAGGCCCCTTCGGCCACACCGACGCCCTCACCACCAACGCCCAGACGTGCGTTGTTCATCATGGTGAACATCGCGGCCATCCCGCCATTTTCTTTGCCGACCAGCCAGCCTCTGGCACCGTCATACTGCATCACGCAGGTTGGGGACCCGTGCAGGCCCATCTTGTGTTCCAGCGAGACGACTTTCAAATCGTTGGCAACGCCAGGATTGCCATTTTCATCGGGGATGTATTTCGGCACCAGAAACAGCGAAATCCCCTTGGTCCCCGGCACACCATCGGGCAGACGCGCCAGTACCAGATGGCAGACATTCTCGGCAAAGTCGTTATCGCCCCATGAGATATAGATCTTCTGGCCCGTCACCGAATATGTGCCATCGCCATTATCTTCGGCCTTCGAAGTCAGCGCTCCGACATCCGAGCCAGCCTGTGGCTCGGTCAGGTTCATGGTGCCCGACCATTCACCCGCCATCATCTTCGGCAGATAGAGCGCCTTCAACGCATCGCTTGCGTGATGCTCCAGCGCCTCGATCTGGCCTTGGGTCATCAGCGGGGCCAGTTGCAGCGACAGGCAGGCGGCGCTCATCATCTCATTCACGGCGGTGGTCATGGTCATGGGCAGGCCCATGCCACCATATTCGGGATCGCCGCTCATCCCGATCCATCCGCCTTCGGCAATCGCTTTCCACCCTTCTGCGTAACCCGGAGGCGTACGCAAAACGCCGTTCTCCAACCGCGCGGGTTCCAGATCGCCCGGACGTTGAAGCGGGGCCATGATCTCTTCGCACATTCTCCCGGCCTCGGTCAGAATGGCGCTGACCACGTCATCGCTGGCCTCCGAGAATTTCTCGGTCGCGGCGATCTGGTCAAAACCGATCACGTTGCGAAACAGGAATTCATAGTCTGAGATCGGGGCACGATAGGGCATGGTTTCCCTCTGAGTCTGGCAGTTTGTCAGCGTGGGGTTGGAATCCCGGCCCCACGCCGGTATTCATCTGGGCTGGCACGATTACCTACCGTGACCTGAACTGCAAGCAACCAAAACGCGGCGTCACGACCTATGACCATTCTCGGCACTCAAGACTTATCAGCAGATGCCGACGGCATCGCTAAGGCCGCCGACCTGTTGCGGCAAGGGCTGCTGGTCGCCTTCCCGACCGAGACTGTCTATGGTCTGGGCGGCGATGCGCGGAATGGCGAGGCTGTGGCTGCGATCTATGAGGCCAAGGGGCGGCCCAGCTTCAACCCGCTGATCGCCCATGTAGCCTCAACCGAAACAGCAAAAAGGTTTGTTGAATGGACCGATCAGGCCGAGCAATTGGCACAAGCCTTCTGGCCCGGTCCACTTACAATGGTTCTCCCCTTGCAGGATGATCACGGGATTTCATCACTCGTCACGGCGGGGCTGGATACTTTGGCTGTTCGGGTGCCCGCCCATCCCACCGCACGCGCCTTGTTGGCCTCATTTGATGGCCCAGTGGCGGCCCCCTCGGCTAACCCGTCTGGGCAGATCAGCCCAACCACAGCGGCCCATGTCCGAACCGGGCTGGAGGGGCGCATCGCTGCCATTCTGGACGATGGGCCCTGCGGGGTTGGGCTTGAATCCACCATTGTCGGTCTGGCCGGAGCCCCTGCTCTGCTGCGGCCAGGTGGTGTGGCGCTGGAACGAATCGAAGAGGTTTTGCAAACGGAGTTGCATCATCACCAGCCGGGTGATCTGCTGACTGCGCCGGGGCAATTGCAATCCCACTACGCGCCGGATGCGCCCGTTCGCCTGAACGCACAAGCCACACAAGGCGCCGAAGTATTGCTGGGATTCGGAGATGTCACCTGTGATCTGAACCTTTCAGATAGCAGCGATCTTGCCGAAGCCGCCGCCAACCTGTTCGCGGCGCTACACAAGCTGAATGCAACAGGCCGACCGATTGCTGTTTCACCGATCCCAGATCATGGGTTGGGTGCAGCCATCAACGACCGCCTTCGCCGCGCGGCGGCCCCCCGCGATTAGGCGCGGCCTGCGCTGGCAGAGAGCGTCAGAGGATCAACCCCCAGCGTGGCCAAAGCGGCCTCCCATTTCTCGTCATCCGGAACATCGAAAACAAGTTTTGAGGACGCTTCGGTCGTCAACCAGCCATTCATGGCGATCTCATCCTCAAGCTGATCCGGCCCCCAACCAGAATAGCCCAGAGTCAGCATCGAATTCAGCGGTCCCTTGCCTGATGCCAGATCTTCCAGCACATCGAGCGTTGCGGTCATGCTGAAATCTTCCGCAATTTGCATCGAATGCAGATTCGCATCGTAGTCCGCGCTGTGCAGCACAAAGCCACGCGACATCTCGACCGGACCGCCGAATTGAACCAGACGCTCCCCAACAACCGGAATGCGGCACGGGATGTTGAGCTGTTCCAGCAAGGTCTTGATCCGCAGATCTGAAGGCTTGTTGACAATCAAACCCATCGCGCCATCTTCGCCGTGGCTGCAGATATAGACGACCGAATGTTCGAATCGTGGGTCGCCCATGCCGGGCATAGCAATCAGCAGTTTTCCCGTAAGGTCCATCAGCAAACTTCTCTTGCGCCATAGGATGACACCAGAATGAACCCGCATGCCGGGGAATGGCAAGGGACCAGCCGGGATTTCTGGGCATTTCACCTAAGTGACCGGAACGTGACTTGGCATTTACGCTCAGAATGCGCATGTTCTGCACATGAAACTGTTTTCGAAATCCGCCGCAGCCGGTCTGACGGCCACTCTTTGCTTTGGCTTACCTGCGATTGCTCAAGGGGTTGGTAACCTGGTGCAGCTTGAGGTTCTTGACGGTGGCCAGACCGCCAAGGGCACCTATCAAGGCGCTTTGCATCTGACGCTGAAGGAAGGCTGGAAAACCTATTGGCGTGCGCCGGGTGATGCGGGCATTCCGCCGCAGTTCAATTGGACAGGCTCTGGCAACATAGCGGATATCGCGATCACGTGGCCCGCACCGCATGTGTTCGATCAAAATGGGCTGCGCTCGGTCGGGTATGAGGATCAAGTGGTACTTCCCGTTGAGATCACACCCAAGAACCCTGCAAAACCCGTTCGTTTGCGCGGTGAGATGGATTTGGGCGTCTGCAAAGATGTCTGTGTACCGGGTAAGCTGGATTTTGACCACACACTGGACGCAAAAGCCGGTCGCCATGCGGCTATCGCAGCAGCCCTTGCCCAGCGCCCGTTTTCCGAGCGTGAGGCCGGCGTGGCGAACGCAACCTGCCACCTGACGCCCACTTCGGACGGGATGCGGATCGAAGCGCATATCACCATGCCCTCTGCAGGCGGGTCCGAATTCGCCATAATCGAACCGGGCAACCCGACGCTCTGGGCTTCGCAACCCGAAACACATCGTCAGGGCAAAACCTTAATCACAAGTTCAGAGATCATCAGCGCCTCGGGTGGGCCGTTTGCGCTGGATCGGTCTGAGGTGAGGATCACGGTGCTTGGGGCAAACCACGCTGTAGACATACAGGGATGCAGCGCAGGTTGATCGGATGAGTCAAACTCCCAAGATTGGCGCGTTGGCCGTAGTTGTTCATGAAAATCAGGTGCTTTTGGTTCAGCGCAACAAGCAACCCGACGCAGGGTTGTGGGGTTTTCCCGGTGGCCATGTGGAATGGGGTGAAACTGTTTTGGCCGCCGCTGCCCGTGAGCTGCGGGAAGAGACGAGTGTGATTGCCGAACCGATGGAATATCTCGATAATCTGGATTTGCTTCTGCGCGACGGCGAAGGGCTGATCCGGGCGCATTATCTGTTGGTTGGTGTCGCGTGTCGATACACTTCGGGTACGCCGGTTGCTGCAGATGACGCGCGGGACGCGCAGTGGTTCCCCGTCGATCAGATCAAAGCCCGTGACCTTCCCATGAGTAGCCGCGTACCCGACCTGCTGCAGCTTGCGATCTTGCGATCAAGCCTCGGCGCGACCTGACAATCGTGCGTATAACAAGCTCGACAGCAGCACTCCCAACAACAGGATCACCGTCGCTCCGGCGGCAAAGACGCCAAAGCCCAATTGCAACACAATTGGCCCATCCGGGGTTGGGTAGAAGTCTGAAAGCAGCACCATCGGTTCACCCGTAACGGCAGGCCAGATCATTGATACCCCTAACCAAACCGCCAGCGCTGCGCCTGTTGCGCGAACGGCTATGCGCACCACTCGATCCGGCGCTCGTAGGGCGCGCCGCATCGCAGTCATCGGACGCGAGACATCGTTCAAGATCGCCAGCAGCGCGGGAACCAGCAACAGGATCAGCACCATCCCGAAGCCCAGCCCGTAGACCAGCGTGATCACGGTTGGCTTCAAAAACTGCGCCTGCTGCGAGCTTTCGTACATCAAAGGCGTCAAACCCAGCACAGTGGTCAAGGTGGTCAGCATCACCGGTCGCAGCCGGTCTGCGGTGCCTTCAACAATCGACGGTACCAGCCCTCGTTCCTGTTGATAGCCATCGATTGTGGTCACCAATACGATCGAGTCGTTGATGATGATCCCGGTCATGCCCAACAAGCCAACAACGGTGAACATGCTCAGCGGCACATCCCAAAGGTAATGCCCCCAAATCGCGCCCACGAGGCCGAAGGGTATGATCGCCATGACCACCAATGGCCGCGTCCAGCTGGCAAAGACCCATGCCAGAACCAGATAAATCCCGGTCAGACACAGGATTAGCCCGGTGCGCGCCTCCGAGAGGAACTCATCCTCCTGCTCGCTCAGACCTGCCATGCGCCATTCAACCTGACGTTCGGAGGCAATATTGGGCAGGATTTCCTCCTGCATCGCCCGAGCAATCTCGGCGGCTTGCGCCGGATCATCCTCGGAAATGTCGCCGTTCACCGAGATCACGCGCAGGCCATTTTCGCGCCGGACCGTCGAGAATCCCGACTTTCGCTCGACCGAGACAATATCGGCCAGCGGAACGTAGACACCATCGGGCGTCCGCATCAGCGTGCGTTCCAAAAAATCAGCTGTCAGTTCGCCCTCGGGCAGTTCGATCCGAATCTCGGTGCTGCGCGGTCCATCCGGGAAAGTAGCGGCCTCGATCCCGTTCAGTCGGTTTCGCAATACGCGGCCAAGTGTTTCGATGCGGAAACCCAGCGCCTGGCCCTGTGCCGTCAGATCCAGAATGAACTCTTCCTTGTCATACGCCAGATTATCCTCAAGCGCCGAAACTTCAGTGTATTTCGACAGCGCGGCCTGCAAATCTTCGGACGCGGATTTCAACGTGTTCACATCGGCGCCGTAGAATTGCACGTCAATTGCATCGCCACCGGGGCCCGAGCGCCAGCCGCGGAAACTGAGCAATTCGACCTTCGGATGGCGGGGGACAAAGTCCTGTAGCTCACCCACAAACTCAAAACTGGAATAGGGGCGCAAGTCGGCATCAATCAACTCAATCGAGATACCGCCCAGCAGATCGCTGTCCTTCCCATCCGCCGCACGCAACCCCCATCCGGCCGATCCACCTACTTCTGCCAGAACATAATCGATGGGATTGCGGCCATGACGCTCTTCGTAGATCTGGCCCAGTTCTTCGGTGGCCCGCTGGACCATGTGCATCATTTCAAGCGTCTCGGCACGTGTGGCACCTTCAACCATGATAAAATTGCCGGTGACCGAGCCGCGTTCCGGCGCATTGAAGAAACGCCAGTTCACATCCCCCCGTATGAACAGAGCGATCTGGCTGGCCAGAACGACAACCATCAACGCAACCACAACGTAGCGCGCCCAGATCACCCACGCGACCAGTGGGCGGAACAAATGATCCCGCACCCAGCGGAATCCTCTATTCACGACCCGGTTTGGCCAGTCATACCAATGTTCCTTTGCCGAATGTGCGATGGCATGCGCCATGTGGTTCGGCAGGATCAAAAAACACTCGATCAATGAGGCAATCAGGACCGCAATAACGGTGAACGGGATGTCGCGGATCAACTCTCCGAACCGGCCACCGATCGCGGTTAGTCCAAAGAATGCGATGACGGTTGTGACGGTTGCGGCAAACACCGGCATCGCCATGCGCCGGGCTGCGCGTTCGGCAGCGACCATCGGCGCTTCGCCCAGCCGGCGAGCACGAAAATCGGCATGTTCGCCCACCACAATGGCGTCATCGACCACGATGCCCAGCGTGATGATGAGACCAAACAGAGACACCATGTTCAGTGACAGCCCGCCCAGATACATCAGAGCAATAGCCGCTGACATCGCAACCGGAATACCGGCGGCCACCCAAAAAGCGATCCTCGCGTTGAGAAACAGGAAGAGCAGGCACACCACCAGTCCCAGGCCCAACAGACCGTTGTCCACCAGAATATCCAGACGGTCGGTGATGGCTTGCGCCCGTGTGCGGATCAGCTCAATCGTGATGCCTTCGGGCAGGCTCGCCTGCATCTGGGCCACTACATCCTCAACATCGCGCTGGATGCCAATGGCGTCGCCAAGATTGGAACGATCTACGCGGATCGACATTGCAGGATTTTCACCCACAAAATAGCTGCGATTGCGCGTAACGCCCTCGACCCTGATTTCAGCCACATCCCCTACAACAAGCTTCGAGCCGTCTGCAAAATTGCGCAGGGCGATGCCCTCAATTTCTTCCGGGGTGCGTTTTTCTACCCCCGTTCGGATGCGCGCATTGGCGCCCGAGACATCGCCTGCAGGGTTAGCCGTGACCTCGGCAGCGATGGCCGCCGCGATATCCGAGAGTGAAATGTCATTGGCGATCAGCTGCACTGTGGGCACCTCGACCACCACGCGCGGTGCGGCCAAGCCGCGGATTGTAGTGCGCGTGACCCCGGCGGCAAAGAGGCGGCTGATCAGCTCATCGGTGAACTTAGCCAATTGCTCGGCCTCAATGGGGCCAGTGATGACCACATCCGTGACACGATCACGCCAGGCCCCGCGCCGAATTGTCGGCTCCTCGGCGTCTTCGGGCAGGTTGGTGACACTGTCGACGGCCGTCCGAACCTCTTCGACTGCGCGGGACATATCCCAGTTTGGTTCAAATTCCAGCCGGACCTGTGCCGATCCTTCGCGCGAGGTTGATTCGGTACTGGCCACACCCTCGACAGCCAATAGCGCAGGTTCGAGCAGTTGGATTATGCCATTGTCGACATCCTCGGGGCCGGCGCCCTCCCATTCGACATTCACATCGACGCGTTCAAGGATCACATCAGGAAAGAACTGCGCCCGCATGTTGGGGATCGCCGCGAAGCCCAACACCAACATGACCAGCAGCAACAGATTGGCCGCTGTCCGATGCCTGGTAAAATAACTCAGGATACCGCCTGCCGCGCTGGGAATTTCGCGGATCATGGCGCCTAACCCCCGGCCCGATTGTCATCAAGACGGCGTACAAGAGCGGCAGGTACCTTTGCCTCGCTCAGTTGACCCAATACCTGGTCCTTATCCGCCTGTGACATCCCATCGCTGGCCTCGACCTGTGCGACAAGTTGAGCCCGCTTTTCGTCGGAGAGTTCGACCATGCCGGGATCAACTTCGGTGCTGGCTTCAACCCGCAGAGGCCGGACGCGAACGCCCGAACCCAACAGAGGCGTCCGTCCGATCACTACTTCTCGACCCTCCAGACCTTCACCGCGCAGCAATACTTCATCTCCTTGACGACGGATCAGTTGTACCGCCAAAGGCTCCAACCGATCGTCCGGACCAAGCACCAGCACGTTGCCCGCCGCATCCAGAACAGAGGACGGCAGACGCACAACATTCTCCAGCGGTTGTTCCTCAACCGAAACGGTGACGAAATCCCCTGGTTTGAAACCTGGCGCATCATCGAGGCGGGCATAGATCAGACGCCCGGTCTGCCCTTCACCCGCAGCACCGCTGTCGCGGCTGATTTGGCCCTTCGCGATCAGATCGGTCCCAGTGACCTCTAGCGACACGGTGACTGGTGCGGAAATCAAGCCGCCTTGCGCGTCCAACAATCGCACATATTGCGCGGTCGAGACCCGGAACGCGACCTCAAGCGCGTTGGGATCCACTAGTTCAGCCAGCTTTTCATTGGCCGCGACCAACCGGCCTTCAACCAAAGTGACCTCAGTCAACGTCCCGTCAAAGCCGGCGTGGATCGTCATGTCTTCCAAATCACGCTCGGCCCCTTCCAGCGCGATGCGGGCGCGGGCAAACAGTGTGGTGGCCTGATCGACCCGAGACTCAGCCTGTGCCAACGCAATCCTGCGCGCCAGAACTGCCTGATGAGCAGATGTTGCAGCCAGTTCCGCCTCTTCAACACTGGCAGCCGCGCCAACGCCTCGTGTCTGTAGGTCTTGTTGACGCTGAAGAGCCCGGTCGCGTAGCTCGGCCTGCGCTTCGGCTGATTTCAATTCATCCTGCGCCAGCAGCAGCGAGCGTTCCGCGTCTCGTTCTTCAAACTGGGCATCCAGAAGATCGGATTTGGCGCGGTCTAACGCTGACTGCATATCAGCTGGATCCAACTCAACCAGCAACTCACCAGCGGTCACGGTGCCACCATCTTCGAAATCATCCGCCAGCGACACAACGCGCCCGCCCAAGGCTGCGCGCAGCTCTAGCCGACGGCGACTTTGGATCTGACCAAATGCCTCCAGATAGGGCGTAACAGTTTCTGGTTCGGCGGCGCGGACACTGACGGCGAAAATGCGTTCCCGCGCCTCGGGGGTCTGATTTTCCCGCGTCAGCACATCCTGCACCGCGCCCGAGATCATCTGTACAGCCACGATCAAAAGGCCCAGCGTCAGAAACGCCAGGAACACACCTACAAGGCTTTGCCGCAGAAATCGCATCGGTCACTCACCTTTGGTCGCACATGCTGCCTTCCGCAAAGGTAGCCGGGTCGCAAAAAATGCCAAGCCACAAAGCGGTTATGATGCGTTAAACGCAGAACCAGTCTACTTCCGTCGCAGATGTTCGTCCAATCTGGGCATTATTTCCACGAAATTGCAGGGGCGGTGGCGATAATCGAACTGTTTCTCCAAAATCGCATCCCACGCGTCTTTACACGCGCCCGGGCTGCCCGGCAGCGCAAACAGATAGGTTCCGCCCGCCACACCGCCCGTGGCGCGGGATTGCACGGCGGAAGTACCTATCTTTTCCATAGACACGATGGTGAACACGGTGCCAAACGCCTCGATCTCTTTTTCATAAACATCCCGATGTGCCTCGACTGTAACATCGCGACCCGTCAGACCTGTGCCGCCGGTCGAGATCACAACGTCGATCTCAGGATCAGCGATCCAAGCACGCAATTGTTTTGCTATCTCAGCGCGCTCATCTTGTATAATCCTGCGATCCGCCACTGAGTGGCCCGCTTTTTCGATCCGATCCACCAACGTCTGGCCCGAGCGATCCTCGTCCAGAGACCGCGTGTCAGAAACAGTCAGGACAGCGATCCGGACGGGAATGAACTTCTTGCTTTCGTCAATGCGTGACATGCGGTGTCAGGCCCTTTCCATAATAGCAAGCCGGAGGGCCAAAGCGGTGAAGATCCCCCCTGACACCCAACCAAGAATACGCGAGGCACGCGGATTGCCGATTAGCATCCGACCTGCGCCGCCAGCGAAAATGCCGACCAGCCCATTCACAACAAACCCGCCGACACCAAGAATTGCGCCATAGATCAGGAACTGCGCCAATACCGAACCCTTCCCTGGATCGATAAATTGCGGGATGAAAGCGAGCACGAACAGAATGACTTTGGGATTGGTCAGGTTGACTAGCATCCCGTCCCGAAAAGCGTAACGGGTGGGTCTGTTCGGTGCGTCAGCGGCGACTGCACCATTCCTGATCGCACCCCATGCGAGATAAAGCAGATAACCCACCCCGACCCAGCGGATCACATCGAACAGCCACGGCAGGGTAGCGACCGCCGCGCCAAGGCCGAGACCGGCAATCAGAACGTGCACCATACCGCCTGCAGAGACCCCGGCACTTGCGGCAATCGCAGGGCGCGGACCTGCGCGCAAGCCTTGACCAAAACAGAACATCATATCCGCGCCGGGTGTGAAATTCAGCGCCAGCGCTGCCGGGATAAAAGCCAGCAGCGTTACCGTGTCGATCATAAACTCACCTCGAACCAATGCACTTTGGGCCCCAGATTGGCTATCTGTGTACGGCCGATGGTGCCTCGGTAATCCCAGCTGTCATGGATATGCCCGCAAAAGACGAATTTGGGCTGAAGCCGTTCGACTGCGTCTCGAACGGCGACTGAGCCAACCGATTGGCCTTGCGAGGTAGTATCGCCATGCCCTTTGGGTGGAGAATGCACGATCAGGATATCTGTGGCCTCGCACCGATCCAGCAGTTCTGCGGCCTCAGGCTCGGTCAGGTCGCAGGACCAATCGCCAAAAGGCGTGACCGGCACGCCATAGCCCAGCCCAAACAGGCGCAGACCATCAAGTGTCATGCCTGTCCCGTGCAGAACATGCACACCATCAGGCGCGGCTTCTGTCAGTTCCTCGGCGCTTTCCGCATTGCCCGGCACCAGAACCAGCGGAGCCGCAATGCCCGAAAGCATCTGCATCGCTTCATCTAATCCCCGCCGCGCGTTGCAAAAGTCTCCGGCCCCAATGACCAGATCAGCCTCGGCACTGGCGGCCACCAAGTCGGAGGCGCGGTTGCGCGCCATGTGCAGGTCAGAGAACGCCAGCACCCTCATGCCCCGCCCCTCAGCCGCGCTTGCAGGTCCAGCAGATCGGCCCAGGCCTGTCGCTTCATCTGCGGTTGACGCAGCAGGTAGGCCGGGTGGAACATCGGGATAACTGGCAGGTTCAGCGCCTGATCCCATTTCCCGCGCAGCCGTGTGATACCGCGTTTGCCCAGCACGGCCTGACAGCTGATATTGCCCATCACCACCAGAACCTCGGGTTTGGCCAAGGCCACATGCCGTTCCAGAAACGGCTTCATCATGCCAATCTCTTCCGGCTTGGGATCGCGGTTTTGCGGAGGGCGCCACGGAAGCACGTTGGTAATGTAGACATTCTCGCGACGATCCAGATCAATCGCGGCCAGCATCCGGTCCAGCAATTGCCCAGCGCGCCCGACAAAGGGCTTGCCTTCGCGATCCTCATCACGGCCTGGCGCTTCGCCGATGATCATTACCCGTGCGCCGGGGGTGCCGTCGGCAAACACCAACTGCCGCGCGCCGCGTTTGAGATCGCAAAGATCAAACGCTTCCATCGCCGCACGCAAATCGACGAGCGATCCGGCGGTCTTTGCCGCCTGTTGCGCAACTGCTGCGGCGTCGACCGGTTCTGGTTTTTTCGCAGTTTCAACCGCAGCGGTTTTCTTCGCCTTGGATGCTTTGTCCGGCAACGCATAGCGATCCACCGGCGCATCGCCGATCGCCTCGGTTGCGCCCAGCTCGATCTGCCATTCCAGCAGCGCCCGCGCGGTATGATGGTCCAAGCCCGATTCCATAACCCTCAATCTAACCAGCTTTTGACCGAGGGAAAGCGAATAGACCTTGCCATGGCACAGGGTCGCACTGACCATGGCGGGGTCATGGTGTCATTTCTGCGATTCCTTCTGATTGCTCTATTGCTGGCAACCTCTGGCGGTTCGGCGAGTGCGCAGCTGTTTGACCGGAATACTCAATGCCGCCCCGGACAGTTGCAATGCGGGCGCGGTTGCTGCCCCGCAGGCCAGCGCTGCAGCTTTGATGGCCGCTGTATCCCGCCCGGGCACACCTACTGTGGAGGCGGGCGCACCTGCGGCCCGTTCGAGCGCTGCGTGGCAGGAGGAACGCGTTGCGCCCCTGCGGGGGTGAACAAGTGCACCTCGCGTCTTGATTGCCCGGGTGGCAGCTTCTGCAACGGGCGCGGGGAATGCGAGCGCAGCAGACCGGATTTGGTCCCGGCTCCATCCACAAGCTGCGCGGATGGCCGGACCTGCGGAGCCGGTTCATCCTGCTTGCCGGGCGGCGGATGCTCACGCCCCGGCTGGTTTCTGTGTGAGGAAACCGGCTCGCAATGCCGACCCGGCTTCAAATGCTCGGCTCATCAGGGCTGCGTGCCGATCAAGGCTATCGATTGCGGCTATGGCAAGTGGTGCAAACCCGACGAACAATGCCTGCCCGAAGGTGGATGCGAGAAACTGCTTGAAGGGTCGGAACCTTAGGTTGCCTTGGCCTGCATGGCTTCCTATAAGCGGTCCGATTGTCAGACAGGAGCCCGCCCATGCGTTTCGCCCATCGTCACCTTCTTGGCATCGAGCATCTGTCGCAATCCGATATCACCGCTATCCTTGATCTGGCCGAAACCTATGTCGAACTGAACCGGCAATCGACTAAGCATTCGGACGTGCTGTCGGGCCTGACACAGATCAACATGTTCTTTGAAAACTCAACCCGCACGCAGGCCAGTTTTGAACTGGCGGGCAAGCGGTTGGGGGCTGACGTGATGAACATGGCAATGCAGGCCAGTTCGATCAAAAAGGGTGAGACACTGATCGATACGGCGATGACGTTGAACGCGATGCATCCCGATCTGCTTGTAGTACGGCATCCTCATTCCGGCGCGGTGGACCTGCTGGCGCAGAAGGTAAACTGCGCCGTGCTGAACGCGGGCGACGGGCGGCATGAGCACCCGACACAAGCCCTTCTGGACGCGCTGACCATCCGCCGGGCCAAGGGCCGTCTGCACCGGCTGAACATTGCGATCTGCGGAGACGTGGCGCATTCGCGCGTCGCGCGGTCGAACCTGATCCTGCTGGGCAAGATGGAAAACCGTATCCGCCTGATCGGCCCGCCGACGCTGGTACCGTCTCAGTTCGCCGAATTCGGGGCCGAAATCTATGACGACATGAACGAAGGCCTGAAAGACGTCGACGTAGTCATGATGCTGCGCCTTCAGAAAGAACGCATGGACGGCGGTTTCATCCCCTCAGAGCGCGAATACTACCACCGCTATGGGCTGGATGCCGCGAAACTCGCGCTGGCAAAGTCCGACGCCATCGTCATGCACCCCGGCCCCATGAACCGAGGGGTCGAGATCGACGGCACTCTGGCCGATGACATCAACCGGTCCGTCATTCAGGAACAGGTCGAGATGGGCGTTGCCGTCCGCATGGCCGCCATGGACCTGCTGGCGCGCAACGTGCGAGAAGCCGCATGAACGATCTGATCATCGCCCCCCATGAGCGTGGCGTGATCCGCCTGTTCTCGCTGGATATGCGCCCGGAAGAGGCGAAATTCCTGCACGAACCGGGGGCTGTTGATCAGGTACTTGGTGTCGAAGGGCTGGACCCCGAACAGATGGACATTTTTCCAGTATCCGACCTCGAAGACCTTGGGCTTTATGGCTATCTCAGCGAAGGCTGCGGTGTCTCGGTAGACCAGTTAGACCGCACGAAATTGGAGGCCATCGAAGGCTGGGTGATGGTCCTGCGCAGCGCGGCTTTCGGCGATCGATCAGTAACCCTTTCACCCGATCCACGCCTGCATCTGATTGGCCTATTCACGGAAGAGGCCACGAACTGGACCGGCGACGTGATCGAGACGGAAAGCGCAAAGCCATACTCGGCCCCGCAAAGCCCGCCAGCGGATACCAAACCAAGCCGCATCGGATCAGCGGTCATTGCCTTGCTGATTCTGATCGCCATCGGAGGTACCTTGTGGCTGATCCTGTGACATTCTCCTCGGACAAGGGCGCTTATGTCCGCACCAATGCATGGCTCGCCGCCTTTGCAATGGCGGTCGCGATGGTCGTGCTATGGTTGATCGGCAATCCCTACGTCTGGACCGGCGCGCCTGCCGGGTTGGCTGCCATCGGGATCCGCGCGTGGTATTTGGCCTCAGAAGAACTGGTCGCCACGTGGGAAATGACAGACTCCACACTCACCGGGCCCGGTTCGCGCAAGGTGGCGCTGAACCAGATTCAGGCGGTCAACACGATTGGCAGCTTTGTCCAGATCGTCACCAAAGGCGGCGACAAACACCTTATCAAATACCAGGCGGACCCCGCCGCTACCAAAGCCGCAATCGAAAGGGCCATGGCATGAGCAATCTGATTTTCACCAATGCCCGCCTGATCAACCCCGAAGCGGACACAGATAGCATCGGCTGGCTGAAGGTTGCCGACGGTCGGATCGCGGCGCTTGGTGAAGGCGCGGCCCCAGACGCTGACACGCAGGTGGTCGATTGCGGTGGGCAATGCCTTGCCCCCGGCATTGTCGACATTGGCGTCAAGGTGTGCGAGCCCGGTGAACGGCACAAGGAAAGCTATAAATCTGCAGGTCTTGCAGCAGCCGCAGGGGGTGTGACAACCATCGTCACGCGCCCTGATACCCTACCTGCCGTCGACACACCCGAGACGCTGGAGTTTGCCACCCGCCGCGCGCAAGCGGACGCTCCGGTCAACGTCCTGCCGATGGCCGCCCTGACCAAAGGACGCGAAGGGCGTGAGATGACCGAGATCGGGTTCCTGCAGGACGCAGGCGCCGTGGCGTTTACCGATTGCGATCATGTCGTGACCAACACCAAGGTGTTTTCTCGTGCTCTGACTTACACTAAATCCTGCGGCGCACTGGTCCTTGCGCATCCGCAGGAGCCGGGGCTCAGCGCTGGGGCTGCAGCCACCAGCGGCAAGTTCGCCGCTCTGCGAGGCTTGCCCGCCGTATCGCCTATGGCTGAGCGGATGGGACTGGATCGTGACATCGCCTTGCTTGAAATGACCGGAGCCGCCTATCACGCCGATCAGATCACCACGGCCCGCGCCCTGCCCGCACTGGAACGCGCCAAGCGCAACGGGCTGGACATCACGGCAGGCACTTCGATCCACCATTTGACACTGAACGAATTGGACGTGTCCGATTATCGCACCTTCTTCAAAATCAAGCCCCCACTGCGATCCGAAGATGACCGGCAAGCCGTGATCGAAGCAGTGCGAACCGGTCTGATAGACACGATCAGCTCCATGCACACCCCGCAGGATGAGGAAAGCAAGCGCCTGCCGTTTGAAGAGGCGGCCTCGGGCGCGGTGGCGCTGGAAACGCTGCTGCCTGCTGCGCTGCGCCTATACCATTCCGAACAGCTGGACTTGCCGACCCTGTTCCGCGCCATGGCCCTGAACCCGGCCAAACGGCTGAGCTTAGAGAGTGGTCGCCTGTCCCAAGGCGCGCCCGCTGATCTGGTCCTGTTCGACCCGGATGTTCCCTTTGTTCTGGACCGCTTTACGCTGAAATCGAAATCGCAGAACACACCGTTTGACGGCCAGCGGATGCAGGGTAAGGTCACCGCAACCTATGTCGCTGGACAAGAAGTGTACCGGAGAGCCTGATGCCCTTGATCGATAGCACAATAACTCAGCTCATCCTGTGGGCCGCGTTAGGATACCTGCTTGGGTCAATCCCGTTTGGTATGATCGTCGCGCGCGTGATGGGTCTGGGAAACCTGCGGCAAATCGGGTCGGGTAATATCGGGGCAACCAACGTCCTGCGCACCGGCAACAAAGGAGCGGCGGCGCTGACATTGCTGTTTGATGCGGCCAAAGGCGCCGCTGCCGTTTTGTTGGCGCGCGCATTGGCCGGTGAAGACGCTGCGCAAATCGCAGCGCTTGCCGCATTTCTTGGTCATTGCTTCCCGGTCTGGCTGGGCTTCAAAGGCGGCAAAGGCGTAGCAACCTTTCTGGGCCTTTGGCTCGCGCTTGACTGGCGCGTGGGTGTCGCCTGTTGTTTGACATGGCTGGTTGCAGTGCTGATCTGGCGTATTTCATCTGTTGGGGCGCTGGCCGCCGCCGCTCTGTCCACAACTTGGATTATGGTTTTGACAGATGGCAGTACGTTTTTCCTCGGGATTGCTTTGACCTTACTGGTCTACTGGCGGCACAGCGCCAACCTCGCGCGTATCAAGGCAGGAACCGAGCCAAAAATCGGAAAATCGTGACGGCGTCCAGCGCTTTCCTGAAGGCGATCGATGATCTGCCCATCGGCACATTCACGGGGGCCGCTGGCCCGCGCAGATATTTGGTTTCGCATCAGATCATGGCAGGTGGGAAATCGCACAAGCTCGTGGCCTATCAACTGGGCGGACCGGACTATATCAGCTTAAACCTTTATCTCACCCGCAAGAGCGGTGCGCTGCTGCGCCCCTGTGAGATGCCCGCTGAGAAAGTGGTTGCCTTTGTTCTGGCGCTCGTGCCTGACGTGCAGGAATGAACAACAGGTCTTTGTGACCGCACAATCACAATTGATTGCTTTGAACGTGAACAGGCCATTCCCCAACTGGGATTTTGTGACGGCCAATTACCGGCGTCGCGACAATCAAATCCGGTTCGCCCGGGCAAAATTACCGTGCTCTTAAGCGAGCCTATTCACGAAAGGTGAAGTCATGAACAAGTTCAAATCCATAATCAGCGGAGTCGCGCTGTCTGTTGCCATTGCAAGCTCGGCCATGGCCGCAGGTGTTGAAATCAACGCAAGCTCAACCGGCTTGGCAATGCAGGGCTATGACCCGGTTGCCTATTTCACCGTTGGTGAAGCCACCAAAGGCGACTACCGCATTTCCACCCTGCACAACGACGCGCTGTACCGTTTCGCGTCGGAAGAAAACAAAGCCGCCTTTGAAGCCAACCCTGAGGCATACCTGCCCGCTTACGGTGGCTACTGCGCATTTGGCACCGCAATGGGCTTCAAGTTCGATGGTGACCCGAACTACTGGAAAATCGTCGACAACAAGCTGTACCTGAACCTGTCGCAGGACATTCAGGAGCGTTGGGAAGGCGACATTCCGGGCTTTGTCGAGCAAGCCAGCGCAAACTGGGAAGACATCGCCGACAAAGACCCGGCTGAACTGCAGCAATAATTCGCTGACAAGACCTTTGTATATCGGCGGCAGATCGTATCTGCCGCCGATCTTCGTTTGAAGGCGTCGTGCCGCGGCCTATTTAGAATCTAAGACAAGTGCCCAGATCAAATGGGCCCGCGCCGGGGACACCGGCTAGCCACCAGGATGGTCCGGAATAGACAAAGCATCACTGATCCGGCTTTTGGGCTGGTTTGTAGCGCCAGGCATAAGGCTGCTAGCCGACTACCGGTCAGCGGATCTCGAGCGAAAGGAAACAGAAGATGACGGGTAAACTTGCACTTTTCAGCTCTGTCGTGACGCTAGCGGCGGGTTCAGCGATGGCACAATCTTCGGGCAGCTGGACCGGCTTTTACGGCGGTGCACAGATCGGCTATGCTGATATCGATACCAACATCTCAGGCGTAGACGGGGATGGCGCCATTGGCGGTATCATCCTGGGATATGACTATGATCTGGGCGACTGGGTTGTTGGCGGTGGTTTTGACTATGACTGGAGCGACATCGACCTGGGCAGCGCCGCCACAGTCGAGAAGGTCTGGCGCATCAAAGCACGCGCTGGCTACGAGGTGAACCCACAGGGTCTGCTGTACGGAACCGCTGGTTATGCCGACGCGGACACAAACAATCTAGGCAGCGACAATGGCTGGTTTATTGGTGCTGGCTATGAACAGATCGTCGCCCCCAACATCAGCGTAGGCGGCGAACTTTTGTATCATGAGTTTGATGATTTCAATTCATCGGGCGTCGATGTTGATGCCACGACGCTCCAGTTGCGTGTCGCGTACCGGTTCTAAGCAAATACAACAGGCCCGGTAGTCATTACCGGGCCTCTCCTGTTAGGGCACCAAGATTGTACTGCCGGTGGTCTGACGTGCTTCCAATGCGCGATGTGCATCGGCAACCTGATCCAGCGGAAACTCCTGATCGACGTGGATCTTAACCTCGCGCCCGTCCACTTTGCCAAACAGACGCCGCGCCATTGCCTGACAAGTAGCGTGATCCGAGATATGGGTGAACAGGGTTGGGCGGGTGATCTTCAAAGATCCCCGCTGCGCCAACATTCCCAGATCGACAGGTGGCACTGGCCCCGACGCGTTTCCGAATGAAATCATCATGCCCAAGGGTTTCAGGCAATCCAGCGATCCCTCAAACGTGTCCGCGCCGATGGAGTCCATCACCACATCGACCCCCTTGCCGTCGGTGATCTCAGCGACACGCTCGACAAAGTTTTCTGTTCGGTAGTTGATGCAATGCGACGCGCCATTGAACTGCGCCAGGCTGCATTTTTCATCCGTTCCCGCTGTTCCGATCAGTTTGATGCCTTCGGATTTGGCCCATTGGCAGGCGATCAGACCAACCCCGCCTGCAGCGGCGTGAAACAAAACGGTGTCCCCGCGCCGCAAAGGCGTTGTGCGGTGAAACAGGTATTCGACCGTCATGCCCTTCAGCATCATGGCCGCAGCGGTACGGAACGAGATACTTTCGGGCAGCGGACATACCTGTGCGGCGGGCATCACACGCGCCTCGGAATAGGCCCCAGACGGGCCTGCAGCGTAGGCCGCACGTTGGCCAGTGGAAAGGTGCGTGACACCTTCGCCCACAGCCTCAATCACACCGGCTGCCTCCATCCCTAATGCGTGAGGCAATTCAAGCGGATAGAGACCGGTGCGCTGATAAACATCAATGAAATTCAATCCGCAGGCATGGTGGCGAATGCGTACTTCTCCCGGCCCCGGATCCCCAAGCGGACGATCCTCAATCCGCAGGGCCTCCGGCCCGCCGTGTTCGTGAATGACGACAGTGCGCGCTGTTTGCTGCATGATACCCTCCGTTGCCTGTTGAAACAAAGCTAACATGCCTGTTCGACAGGGCAATCTTTGTTATCCCTCAAGCATGTTCGGGCAAAATTTTGCAACATGTGCTATAATGCGGGTGGACGTTGTAAATGGGCAGACGTTGCCGGCTGATCCGGTCACACGAATTTGCCGTACCGGATGCATCCCGCGGCGCACCCACGCCAGAGAAGGGGATGAACATGGACAAGACAATCGGTAACCCAATTACCTGGGTCGCCCGTAATCTGCGGGCGACCAGCGATCATGTGTCGGAATCAGTATCCGAAATCGGCAGCGCGGATGTCCGCACCCTGCCAACAGTGCACACGCTGACCCTGCAGGATCTGCGCGAATGCCTGAAAGCCGGATATAACGATTTTCTCGAAACTCGGGCCGATGCGATCTTTATCGTTCTGATCTACCCGATCGCAGGCCTTCTGATGTTCGGTATTGGGCTCAACAAAGACATGGTGCCTTTGCTGGCCCCGCTCGTCATGGGCTTTGCCCTGATCGGGCCTGTCGCCGCCGTTGGGCTTTATGAGATCAGTCGCAAGCGGGAACAGGGCGGAGACGTACATTGGCTGGATGCGTTTGGCGTGTTCCGCTCGCCTTCCTTCGGCGCGATATTGGCACTGGGCTTTTATCTGGTCATGCTGTTGTTGATCTGGCTGATGGTAGCGCAAGGAATCTACGCGCAGACACTTGGGCCAGAGGCCCCAGCCTCGGCAACAGCCTTTATCACCGAGGTATTCACCACCGGAGCTGGCTGGAGCATGATCATCATCGGCACGGCCATCGGCTTCCTGTTCGCACTGGTCGCGTTGGCGCTGAGCGTGGTCAGCTTTCCATTATTGCTTGATCGCAAAGTGGGCGTTCCAGTGGCCGTGGTGACCTCGGTTCGGGTCTTGCGTCAAAACCCGGGCGTGATCCTGACTTGGGGTGCGATAGTGGCGACGCTTCTGATATTGGGCGCCATACCGATTCTGCTGGGCTTGATCGTAGTGATGCCCATTCTGGGTCACGCCACTTGGCATCTGTATCGCCGGGCGGTCGCCTGACCGTACTGTGCAGCTTAACCAGCGACCTTGAGTACGATCTTGCCGATGTGGCCCGATCCTTCCATCCGCGCATGCGCAGCGGCGGCATCAGCCAAATCGAACTCGGAATCCATCACAGGCGCAACCTTCCCGGCCTCAAGCAAAGGCCAGACGGCTTCACGCAAGTCTTGCGCAATGCGTGCCTTCGCCAGATCGCTTTGCGGACGCAGAGTACTGCCGGTCAGGGTCAGACGCTTGACCATCATCAGCGCAAAGTTCAGTTCGACCACCGGACCTTGCAGGAATGCGATTTGAACCAAACGACCATCTTCGGCCAGCGCTTTGACGTTGCGTGGGATGTAATCGCCGCCCACCATATCGAGGATTAGGTTTGCGCCACCCTCCGCACGCATCGCAGCCACGAAGTCTTCATCGCGATAATTGATCGCCTTCTCAGCACCCAATTCGACACAAGCCGCACATTTCTCAGCCGATCCGGCCGTGGCAAAAACCCGAGCGCCAAATGCATTGGCCAACTGGATCGCGGTCGTGCCAATCCCGCTTGAACCACCATGGACCAGAAAACGTTCCCCCGCTTTCAGGCCACCCCGCGTAAATACATTGGACCAGACGGTAAAGAAGGTCTCTGGCAAGCAGGCAGCTTCTTTCAAACCCATGCCCGTAGGAACAGGCAAGCAATGCGCGGCGGGAGTGGCTACATATTCGGCGTAACCGCCGCCTGGCAGCAGGGCGCAGACCTGATCGCCAATCGCCAGCCCCTCAACACCCGTGCCAATCGCGACAACCTCTCCTGAGGCTTCCAAACCCGGCAGATCGCTCGCACCCGGAGGCGGATCATACGCCCCCGCCCGTTGCAGCGCATCAGGACGGTTCACCCCGGCATAGGCTACTTTCAGAACCACCTGACCCTCCGCCGGTTCCGGTATCGGGCGTTCGGTCAATTGCAGAACGTCCGGGCCACCCGCTTCGGTAATCTCAACAGCGCGCATCGTCTGGGTCATGGGCATATCTCCTTTGCCTCTTGCCTAGCAGTCAGTAGCGCAGAGGCCCAGCAACAAGTGGAAACGTTGCGACTATTTCCCCGATGACAGCGAACCGGGCAAGTTGTCTGACATCTTCACCGGAGCCTTCACCTGACCCGCAAGCCAGTTGGGCACAGCCAGAAACGGCTTCAGCAGCGGATTGTCATTCACCTGCGCCTTGAGCTTTTCGAACTGCATCACGCCCTCGATCCGGCGATCGAGGAATTCCCATGTCGCCTGATAATCCGGACTGTCATCGCCCAGCCAATACAACAGTGTTGAAGAATAGACTCCCGACAAAGTGGCACGTTTGGTGTACCAGTTCACGTCATCCGAAGTATCGCCAAGCGCTGTCCAGATCTGGTCACAGGTGCCCCAGACCGCCTTGGCCCCATCTGCGGCATAGATCGGCAACGCGAACAGAGTCACACCCCGGCGCACGGCCTCTTTGTCTTCGACCGCCTGTAAACGAAAGCGGACAGCAGCGGCGATCTTGTCACGAAACTTCAGCCCGCTTAGATCCTCAGTATTGATACGATCCAGCATTGCCGCATCACCGCGCGCATGGAAGGCCAGTGCCAGATCGACAGCGCCGCGCGGGCAGATGGCGCGGGCCAGTCCGGCATCCAGACCGCAATCGGAAATCGCTGCGCGAAAGCTTGTTTCCGACCAACCGTCAAAAGGCACATGGTCGAGAATCGCGTTCAGAAGCTGTTCTTTAGTATCTTCATAGGTAGCGGTCATTTCGGCTCTCCGAGGCTGCGGGTCCAGTACTAGACAAGTTAGGCGCGCTTTGCTATACGGCCACCTCCTGCAATTTCCTTGCAACTCTATCTAGAAAGGTGGTGACAACCACATGCAGGTTAGTGTTCGCGACAATAACGTCGATCAGGCGCTTCGTGCCCTGAAGAAAAAGCTGCAGCGCGAAGGCGTGTTCCGTGAAATGAAGCTGAAGCAACATTTCGAGAAACCGTCCGAGAAAAAAGCGCGCGAGAAAGCTGAAGCGATCCGCCGTGCCCGTAAACTGGCACGTAAGAAAGCACAGCGCGAAGGTTTGCTCTAAGAGCCTACCGCGACTCGTCCAGCTTTGGATGACACTATTTGACGACCCCCGAGGCCCCGCCCGGGGGTTTGTCGTTTTTTAGGGCGGATATTCTCGCCCATTCCCGGCTTTACCCTCGCGGCAACCTGCCGATTTTGATGCAATCGCCTATGTCGGCATTTTACAGCGCAGCGAATCGCCGCTCGGTTGCATTCTGCCGCCGAAAATCGCCCGCCCCCGTACCTACCCTGTTCAGCGTTCTTTGATCGTCTGTAAGTGAGGCCGTCCACTCAGACATAACCAAAAACGGAGGCACTGATGTCGACAGCAAGTACGGTTGAGCGCGAAATGCTGGCGCTGATCAACCAAGAGCGCACATCCCGCGGTCTTGATCCCCTGGAACTTGAACGCAACCTGAATGAATCATCCGAGGACCACAGCACCTGGATGCTGGACACCGACCGGTTCAGCCACACCGGGCAGGGCGGCTCATCTGCAACTCAACGGATGCAAGCCGCAGGATTTGACCTGTCCGGCAGCTGGCGCACCGGAGAAAACATCGCCTGGCAATCCGAGCGCGGCGCACCAGGCATCAGCGATGATGTCGCGCAATTGCACCAGAACCTGATGAACAGCCCCGGCCACCGAGCCAACATTCTGAACCCCGAATTTAAGTATATCGGCATCGGGATCGAAGAAGGCGACATGCAGGGGTTCGATGCAGTCATGGTGACGCAAAACTTTGCTGCGACACAAGGTGAGATCGACCTTGATAACGGCGGCACCACCCCGCCCGTGACCCCTCCGGTTGAAGAGGTTGCGGAACCGGAAGAGGAGGTTACCACTCCGACCGAACCTGAAGTGCCGGATACCGACGTCACCGAGACTGACGAACCGGTTGACGAAACACCGGTTGCGGAAGTTCCGGAAACCGAGGAACCGGCTGAGGAGACCCCGGACGAGGACGTTACTGAAACCGAAGAACCAACGGACGAAACTCCGGGCACCGATGTGACAGAGACCGAGGGACCTGCGGACGAAACGCCGGACACTGACGTCACTGAGACCGACGACCCAGTCGAGGAGACACCGGAAACTGATGTCACCGAAACTGAAGAGCCGGAAACGCCTGATACCGATGTGACTGAAGTTGAAGACCCGGAACCTGAAGTGCCGGATACCGACGTCACCGAGGTCGAAGAGCCAGAATTACCTGAGGTTGTCGTTGACAATGGTGCACCAGGCGCGGACTGCTTTGACGTTCAGGCCTTCCTTGCCGGGATCGAAGCGTTTGTTAACGCACTGCAGGCCCATTTTGACCAGTTCGATTGGTCTCCGGTGCAGCAGGCCGATACGACCCCGGAAATGGATGATTTCGATCTTGTGTTCGACACCGACGTCGCTGACGACATGATTGAAACCGTTGAAACCACAGTCGAAGACATGAATGACGATATGTGCGGCATGTTTGTTTTCGAAATGAACTGCGGATTTGATTGGGGCTAATCAAACCGTTCAGGTGCGGGGGATCACTCTCCCGCATCACATGCCAGCCAAATCAATAAATCTTTGGCACGTGCAGCTCATCCGGCAGAATACGCCGTTCGTATTCGGGATTATAGCGCCGATCCGGCAAATTGACCTTTTCTTGCGGCACATCCTCGTAGGGGATCTTGGTCAGCAGATGCTCGATACAATTGAGCCGTTCGCGCTTTTTGTCATTGCCTTCAACGATATACCATGGCGCCTCAGAAATGTTGGTGCGAAAGAACATATCCTCTTTGGCCTTGGTGTATGCCTCCCACCGGATGCGGGATTCAAGATCCATGGGCGACAGCTTCCACTGCTTCATTGGATCGTGAATGCGCATTAGGAATCGCAGTTGCTGTTCTTCGTCTGTGATCGAGAACCAGTACTTAAGCAGAATAATTCCCGACCGCACCAGCATCCGCTCGAATTCGGGAACGTCCTGAAAAAACTGTTCAACCTGATCTTCGTTGGCAAACCCCATCACGCGTTCAACACCTGCTCGGTTGTACCAGGACCGGTCAAAGAACACGATTTCGCCCGCTGCGGGCAGATGCGGCACATAACGCTGAAAATACCACTGGCTTTGCTCGCGACGGCTGGGTGCTGGCAGCGCCACCACGCGTGCAACCCGCGGGTTCAAGCGCTGTGTTATGCGTTTGATCACCCCACCCTTGCCAGCACTGTCGCGGCCTTCGAACAGGATGCAAACCTTGGCCCCGGTGTGAACCACCCAATCCTGTACCCTGATAAGTTCGGCCTGCAGACGCAAAAGGTTACGAAAATAGACCTTGCGATCCAGCATATCAGGATGCTGATCCTTGTAGATCTTACGCACCTCAACCGAAAGCATTGGTTCGCTGAATTCGATCTCGAAATCTTCATCCAGCGAATCTTCCAGTTCGGCTTCCAGCCAATCTTTAGGGGTGCTGTCATGTTCGTAAACCAAAGTCTGCTCCTTATCGTCTTCGGGTTCGGACCATACAGGGCCAGTGTAACCATCGGATGTCAGCGCGCATTGCCAATGTTTCACTTATGGTCGGAACTATAGATTTTGAACCGGTCTGAAGGCAGATACAAGCGGTCAGGATGAAACGCGGCCATCGGGTGCGGAAGAGTTCAAACTGGCAGGGCCGTCGTTTTGAAAACCGTGCGCAAAGCAAAAGAGCTTTGCATCTGCGCCACGCCGGGCAAGCGAGACAGGTACTGCCGATGTATGCGCGCGAAATCTTCGGTATTTTCAGCAACCACCTTCAGAATATAATCCGCTGTTCCGGCCATCAGATGACATTCTAGTACATCTGGAATTCGGGCTACTGCCTTTTCGAAGGATCCAAGCACCTCTTCCGCTTGTCCCTGCAAAGTAATCTCGACAAACACAGTTGTTGGCACATTCATTTTACGTGCATCCAGCAATGCAACGTAATCTTTGATATAACCTTCTGCCTCAAGCCGTTGAACACGGCGGTGGCACGCCGATGGTGACAGGTTGGCCTGTTCGGATAGCTCTGAATTAGACATCCGGCCTTTGCGCTGAAGGGCTGCCAGAATCTTTCGATCGGTCGCATCTATCATCATCGGCGCACATCCATTGCGTAGTATTTAACCATCTTCGGATAATTTCCTACAATTCTACCATTTGGCAAGCAGGGTTTCACAAAAATTGCACAGCATAATGCCCATAATTTAGGCAGTTTATGAATGGAGTCTCACATGAAAATCGGCTGCCCCAAGGAAATCAAACCCCAGGAGTTCCGCGTCGGGATGACCCCGAACGCGGCTGGCGAGGCTGTGGCCCGTGGTCACGAAGTCATCATTGAAACAGGTGCCGGGATGGGCTCGGGCTTTGACAATGATGCCTACGTCGCGGCAGGAGCTCGAATCGTCGACACTGCAGAAGAGGTGTTCGCCACCGCCGACATGATCGTCAAGGTCAAGGAACCTCAGGCGGTCGAGCGTAAAATGCTGCGCGAAGGTCAGTTGCTGTTCACCTATCTGCACCTGGCACCCGACCCAGACCAGACCCATGACCTGCTGGCATCCGGTTGTACCGCGATTGCGTATGAAACTGTCACCGACGCGAACGGCGGCCTGCCTCTGCTGGCCCCGATGTCGGAAGTTGCCGGTCGTTTGGCACCGCAAGTCGGGTCCTGGACTTTGCAGAAGGCCAACGGTGGCCGCGGCGTTCTGATGGGCGGCGTTCCGGGTGTTGGCCCTGCCAAAGTGATCGTCATTGGTGGCGGTGTGGTTGGTACCCACGCCGCCAAGATCGCAGCGGGCATGGGCGCAGATGTCACCGTGCTGGACCGCTCGTTGCCGCGTCTTCGGTATCTGGACGATGTGTTCGGCGGAACGTTCAAGAACCAATATTCGACAGCTGGTGCCACCGCTGAACTGATCCAGGATGCCGATCTGGTTATCGGTGCGGTTCTGATCCCGGGTGCAGCTGCTCCCAAACTGATCTCGCGCGAACAGCTGTCGACCATGAAGCCCGGCGCGGCTCTGGTAGACGTTGCGATCGATCAGGGCGGCTGTTTTGAGACCTCGAAAGCCACCACCCACGCCGATCCGGTTTACGAAGTTGACGGCATCATGCACTACTGCGTCGCCAACATGCCCGGCGCGGTTGCCCGGACCTCTACCATCGCACTGGGCAACGCGACCATGCCGTTCATGCTTTCGCTGGCAAGCAAGGGCTGGAAGCAGGCCTGTAAGGACGACGCACACCTGCTGGCAGGTCTGAACGTCCACGCCGGCAAGCTGACTTACGAAGCGGTAGGTACTGCCCTCAACATCGACTCTGTCGATCCGGCAACTCTGCTGAACTAAGAGTACTCCCGCCTCTGAAAGCGTCCCTTTACAAAGGACGCTTTACGGACTTGGGCCTAGCGCCGCGCCAAAAGCGCGGCGCTGTTGTTTTCTGGATCAACGGTCGCGCAAAAAAGGCACCGCGCTTTGGCGCGGTGCCCGGCCCAATCGGAGGAGGGCAATTCAATGCCCGAGCGACGGGCGGGAGGCTTACGCCTCCTTGTGAATCTCCACTGAATGCGGATACGGGATGGATACGCCCTTGGCGTCAAACGCTTCCTTGATCGTTTTGGTAAGTTCGAACTTAACATCCCAATAGTCAGCCGCCGCACACCACAGGCGCGCTGTCAGATCAACCGAGCTATCCCCAAGGTTTGTCACGCGCACCCAAGCCTCAGGATCAGCCATGATCCGACTATCGGCTTTGGCCACATCCAGAATAATGTTCATCGCCTCATCCGCGCTGTCGCCATAGTCGATGCCGAACACCAGATCGACCCGGCGCGTGTCATGGGCGGAGTAGTTTGTGATCACCGAACCCCAAGCCTGACCGTTTGGCACGATGATCTGTACGTTATCAGGCGTCACCAGCTCAGTCGTGAACAGGTTCAGGTCTTTCACCGTACCTGCAGTGCCACCAATATCGACATACTGCCCCAACTTATAAGGCCGGAACACGACCAGCATCACGCCTGCGGCTAAATCACTGAGTGTTCCCTGCAGCGCCAAACCGATGGCCAAGGATGCGGCACCCAGAATGGCCACGATGCTGGTCGCCTCGATACCGAAGATGCCCAGCACGGCGACAAAGACTATCGCCAGCAGCACCCATTTCACCAGGCTCGCAACAAAATTCCCCAAAGTCGGGTCGATATGCGGTGTCGCGTTGATCCGCCGCCGCACCAGACCACTTATGGCTCCGGCGACGATCCAACCCAATACCAGAACGATCAGCGCTTTGATCGCGCTCATGATCAGCGGACCAAATGCGCCCACCTGTGTTACGACGTCTTCCACGTGCTTCTCCTTTGCACCAACAGCAAACCCGCGCTGTTGGCGCGGGATCACTGAAAGTTTGGGACATATTTACGCTCAGGTCTAGGTGCACGATTTCCGAGTTTTCCCCCTGCTGTTCCCCAGCAAACAGTCACTGTCCGGTCCTGCACACTCAAACACCTGACAATCTGCGCTCATGCCACCACATTGAGACCTATAACTCGCAGGAGCATATCATGCTGGACACCACCTCATTCCCGATCATGGCCAAATGGCCGCCGCAATTTCCTGATCGCATCCAACTTTATTCCTATGCAACGCCCAACGGGGTCAAAGCGTCGATCATGCTGGAGGAAACCGGACTGCCCTACGAGGCACATCTGGTTACGCTGGCAGATGCGGATGTCCAAAGTCCCGAATTTCTGTCGCTAAATCCCAATAACAAGATCCCGGCTCTCATTGATCCGAACGGGCCCGATGGGGTCCCGATGGGGCTTTTCGAAAGCGGAGCGATCCTGCTGTATCTGGGCGAGAAAAGCGGCATGCTGCTGGGGCAGAGCAAGGCGGACAAACATTTAGTCACCCAATGGCTGATGTTCCAGATGGGCGGCGTTGGGCCGATGTTCGGTCAGTTGGGGTATTTCCACAAGTTCGCTGGCAGCGAGATCGAAGACCCCCGTCCCCGCGAACGCTATGTGAACGAGGGCAAACGCTTGTTGAATGTTTTGGAAACACAGCTGAACGGCCGGGATTGGATCGCCGGAGACTATTCGATCGCGGACATAGCCATCGCACCCTGGCTACGTGGTCTCGACTATTATGGCGTCAAAGAAGTTCTCGGTTGGGACAACTACAGCAATGTAGCGGCCTATCTCGACCGTTTTCTGGAAAGGCCTGCAGTTCAGAAGGGCCTGACCATCCCGCCTCGGGATTAACTTGAACCACAGGGCGGCGGCGCCAAAGTGCCGCACGCCCTTGGGCCATTCAGCCTGGCAATCGGCCTGTCTCGACGTAACGCAGAATCTCGACAACCTGCGCGGGCTCTTCCGCCACCGCAAGCGCGGCCGCGTCCACCTCTTTCAAAGCGTGTTGATGATCGGCTCCATGTAACACGATGATCGATTTGCCCAAGGCCGCCGCGTAGCCGGCATCAAAGGCTGCATTCCATTGCTTGTATTTGTCCCCGAAGCGTACAACGACCACATCAGCGTCTGAAATCCCCTTGCGGGTTCGGATCGCGTTCACCATCGCACCCTTGTGGTCATGCCAATACTTGTTTGGCTCTGCCCCCAAAATCGCGACGCCACAATCATCCGACGCATCATGATCTGTCACTGGGCTGCTAAACTCTATGTCCAGCCCCTCGGCACCTGCGATAATCTGTTCCCGCCAATCCGTGTGAATCTCACCCGAAAGATAAACTTTTAACATGACCTATTCCTCCCGCAAAAAAGGGGCGCGCCCGCCCCTTCGTGATATCATATATGTCCCACCCTGGGTGGAAACATCCTCAGCCGCGCAGCACGCCACCAGTCGCTTTCGCCACTTTCTCGACGATCTTTGCACTGACCTCTTCGATGTCCTTTTCCTTGAGGGTCGAGTCAGATGGCTGCAGCCGAACGGTAATGGCCAGGGATTTCTTCCCTTCACCAAGGCTACCCCCGATGAACTCGTCAAACACCCGAACGTCTTCAATCAGTGCCTTGTCGGCCCCTGCAGCTGCATTCACCAGCGTTAACGCCTCGATATTGGCATCAACGACAAACGCAAAGTCACGCTCAACCGCCTGCAGGTCACGCAGTTCCAAGGCGGAACGGGTTGCTCCGGATTTACGCGGCATCGGAACCTGATCTGGCCAAATGGTGAACGCCATTGCCGGACCCTTGATGTCCATGGCCTGCAAGACGCGAGGGTGCAACTCACCAAAAACACCCAGAACCTTTTTCGGGCCAAGGCAAATCTTGCCGTGACGACCCGGGTGCCACCAGGCATCGCCACCACGCAGAATTTGTACCTTAGCTGGCGCGCCAATTGCGGCCAGCACCGCCTCGGCGTCAGCCTTCGCATCAAACAGGTCAACCGGGCGGGACGCACCGTGCACATCCTTGGGGCCGCTGCGCCCAACCAACAGGCCGGTGATTTGCGTCTGCTGATCCCCCGGCTCGCCATCGTGGAACACCGGACCGACCTCGAACAGAGCCAGATCTGCGTAACCCCGCGCCTGATTACGCGCCGCCGCCTGCAGCAGACCAGGCAGCAGATCAGGGCGCATATGGCTCATCTCGGACGAGATTGGGTTTTCCAGCATGGTTGCAGCGTCGCCACCGCCAAACAGCGCAGCCGAGGCCTGATCTATGAAGGTGTAGGATACACATTCATTATACCCCAGTGCGGCACAAGTCCGTCGCGCCATCGACTGGCGGCGCTGCGTCGGCGTCATGACCGGTTTGGGGATACCCGCCGTGGTGCGTGGCAGAGGAATACCCTGCAGCTTGGTCAGTGAAGCAATCCGCGCAACCTCTTCCACCAGATCAGCTTCCCCCATGATGTCTGGTCGCCAGCTGGGCACGTGCGCCATCTCTCCATCCAGACGGAAGCCCAAACGGGTCAGGGTTTGCCGCTGCTCGCTTTCCGGGATTTCCATCCCGACCAGAGACTGCACTCGCGCCGCATCCAGCTTGTAGGCCCGCGCGTGGTTCGGCGCATTGCCCGCCTCAACCACGTTCGAGGCTTCACCGCCGCAGATATCCAGGATCATCTGCGTCGCGTGCTCCAACCCTTCGCGGGTGTATTCCGGGTCGACCCCACGTTCGAAGCGATAGCGCGCATCCGAATTGATTTTCAGCGCACGGCCCGTCAGGGCGATCTGCACATGATCCCAGAACGCGCTTTCAAGGAAGACGTTCACCGTCTCCTCGGTGCAGCCGGTTTCCTCACCGCCCATGATACCGGCGATTGATTCCGGGCCTTTGTCGTCCGAAATCACCATCATGCCGGGCTGTAGTGTGTATTCCTTCTCATCCAGAGCAACCAACTTCTCACCACCGTTGGCACGGTGAACGCGTAGGTTACCCTGCACCTTGTCGGCATCGAATACGTGCAGCGGGCGGTTGTGATCGAAGGTCATATAGTTGGTGATATCCACCAGAGCCGAGATCGGACGCAGACCAATCGCCTTTAGCTGATCCTGCAGCCATTGCGGGCTAGGACCGTTCTTAACACCCTTGATAAGCCGACCGGTGAAATGCGGTGCGCCGTCCAGCGTATCCTCGTCGATCGACACCTTGATCGGGCTTTCGAAATCACCTGGCACCGGCACATAGTCGCGCACCTTCAGCGTGCCCAAACCACGAGCAGCCAGATCGCGCGCAATCCCCTCAACACCCAGCGCATCCGGGCGGTTTGGCGTGATCGCAATCTCGATCATCGGGTCAACCTTCGACGGCTCGTTCTCGGCCAGCCAGTCGATAAACTTGTCACCGACCTCGCCCGAAGGCAGCTCGATAATTCCGTCATGCTCGTCCGACAGCTCCAGCTCGCGTTCGGACGCCATCATGCCAAAGCTTTCGACACCTCGAATCTTGCCAACGCTGATGGTGATATCCAGACCAGGGATATACATGCCCGGCTTACACACAACGACGGTGATGCCTTCGCGCGCGTTGGGTGCGCCGCAAATGATCTGCAGGTCGCCCTCGTCGGTCTCAACCGTACAAACTCGAAGCTTGTCGGCGTCGGGGTGTTTCTCGGCATGTTTCACATGGCCCAGCGTAAAGCCCGCCAGGCGGTCCGCCGGGTTGACGATCTCTTCGACCTCAAGCCCGAGGTCGGTCAGCGCCTCGGCAATCTCATCCACCGAAGCGTCAGTATCGAGGTGGTCTTTCAGCCAGGAAAGAGTGAATTTCATCGGTCGTCATCCGCCAGTAAATCTCGGGTCAGACCGCATGTAGCGGATATTGTACACAGGGGAAAGAGGCCGTTGGCCTAGTCTTCGGCAACCGTGTTCGAAACAGCGTCCGACCCGGCAAATACAGCCAGAATACGCGCGATCCCGCTACCCGTATTCACCCCGGCATGGGTCGAGCGGAAGGCTTCGACAAAGGCATCCCCGGTTCTGTAGACACGCGTACCAGCTTCGCCATAGTCAACGGTGATCTCACCCTCAAGAACATAGGCCGCCAACGGTGCATCATGACGGTGATCGCCTGTCTGCTGTCCCGGTTGCATGGTGACGATCGCCATAGTGATTTCAGCCTGCCCTGCCGGATATTCCAGTGGCTCGCCGATGATCGAGGTATCGGTCTGCAACAGCAATTCAACCGGCGGGTATGTGTCCTTTGCCTGAGCGGAAGTGGCGGCAAGGATCAATGCGCCCAGCAGAAGCGGTTTCACGGGTCATCTCCTGTTTAATTGTCCGGGCAAGTGATCGCGCTGCGGCAGCGAAGTCAACGGTTATGGATAAGTTGGCGTTCGGCCCAAAAGCTCGTCCAACTGCCAGCCGATCCAGCCGTGAGGAATGAAATGCCCGCCCGGATGCGTATCCAGCGTGACCTGCCCCTGCGCGCAATCGGTCCACTCTATCCGGCTGAGCGTCAGAAACGGCTTCACGCTCCAATCCCCGCGCGGGGTCGCGCCGTTGCAGTCGAACTTGGCCTTCCACAGCGCCACCGGATAGGTCGTATCCCCGTCTGGCCCAAGCGGGAAATCCATCACCGAATCGTCCAGCCCATGTACATGGCGCACCTCGCGCGGGGCTTCCGGGCAGTCCTCGGTTTGGCGGATTGATCCCGCAACAGCCAGCAGAGCGGCGATGTCATTGCCCGACTGGCACACAAAGCGCCATGCCATCGCGCCGCCATAGGAATAGCCCGAGACATAGATGCGTTCAGGATCAATGGGATAGTGCTTGACAACATCCTCTAACACCCGATCAGCGAACGGCACGTCTGCGGTATCAGCGGTCCAGAAATTCCAGCTTTTGCCCAGCCCGTTCGGAGCCACCAGCAGCACATCGCGCAGCTTGGTTGCCCCGGCGATGCGTTCATGGTTCACCACCACATCGCCCTGCCGCGCCCAGCCATGGAAATGCAACAGCACTGGCAGAGGCGTTTCGCCATCCCAGCCATCGGGTTCCAGCACATGGTATGAGCGGTCGCCGATCTCACAGGCGGTATCGCCGTGGCAGTCAGATTTCCACGGGCCCATCGCAAAGGCCGGAGTCGCGGTCAGCAGAAGAAAAAGCAGTCGATAGATCATAAGCGGGAGCCTAGCGACGTCTGCCGCACTGTCACATAACATATTGGTGTAGGGTGGGGTTTCACCCCACCAACCGCCCCACGGTGGGGTAAAACCCCACCCTACAACGGATCAAATCACAAAGCCGCGCTATCGCCAGACCCCGGGATGGCGATCAAAGGGTTGTGGTGGGCACTTTATGCCAGCCAAATCCGCGAAACGTTCAAACGGAGCGCTAACGGAGACAAATCGCCAGCCCGTGGTCTGGCGATAGCGCGGCGGCCTATCGGCCTTTGCTCCGCGCCTATTTTGGTGAAATCTCGCTGCTCAACAAACGCTTTAGTTCATTCAAGGCTTCTAGCTGCTGCATACCGAGCGGATCATACTTTTCTGAATATGTGCCGTGAACCTTCCACTGCAATTCTTGCTCAAATGATCTATCTCGCGAAGCAACTGAAGCAGATCGCGCAATAGCTATGAGCTCATCAATTGCGATTAGCACTTCGTTTCTAACTCGGAATAAAACGTCGATGTTCTTTCCGACTTCATCGTTACCCAAGATGGCGTCCGCCTGAACTTGAGCCTCGCGAAGGTTTTGGAACAAGTCATACTTTTCTATGAAACGGTTTTGCCGCCGCTCAAGCGCGGAGGCATTGACCTCATCCAAATCTTTCGGTTGTGGATCGATAGGCGAGCGCAACGCCCTTAATTCATCCGAAACGAAGATGGCTTTCGAAAGCAGGTTTTCAGCTGTTCCTGAACGCTTCTGAAATGCGGCTTGATCTTTCCACGAATGCAATTGTCGATACGCAACCCAGACTCCAAGCCCCACCACCACAGCCATTCCGAGCTGCGCAACAGCATTAACCCCTTCGAAAATCTCCGAAGAGGTTATAGTCACCGCGACAAACCACCATGCAAGTTCGGCAAATCCAACGCCGCAAACCCATAGTGCCGCAGCCAGCGCAGGTCGCTATCAAAGAACGCCCGCAGATCCGGGATGCCATATTTTAGCATCGCCAGACGGTCGATCCCGATGCCAAAGGCAAAGCCTTGATAAACCTCGGGGTCGATGCCACCGGCGGCGATCACCTTGGGGTGGACCATGCCGGAGCCCAGAATCTCCATCCAGTCGTCGCCCTCACCGATCTTCAACTGGCCGTTATCCCAGGAACAGCGGATATCGACCTCGGCCGATGGCTCGGTGAATGGGAAGTGCGAGGCGCGGAAGCGCAGCTCGACATCGTCGACCTCGAAGAACGCTTTAACGAACTCTTCCAGAACCCATTTCAGGTTCGCCATCGAGATGTCCTTGTCGATGGCAAGCCCTTCGACCTGATGGAACATCGGCGTATGGGTCTGGTCATAATCGGCGCGGTAGACGCCGCCCGGACAGATGACGCGGATCGGTGCGCCCTGCAGCTCCATCGAGCGGATCTGCACTGGCGAAGTATGGGTGCGCAGCACATGCGGCGGGCGATTGTCGCCCTCGGCACGGTGCATGTAGAACGTGTCCATCTCGGCCCGCGCGGGGTGGTGGCCGGGGATGTTCAGGGCGTCGAAGTTATGCCAGTCGGTCTCGATCCGCGGCCCTTCGGCCACCGAGAAACCCAGTTCGGCAAAGATCGCGGTCAATTCCTCGGTCGCCTGGCTGACCGGGTGGATCGAACCATGGCGGCGCGTGCGAGTCGGCAGGGTGACGTCCAGCCATTCAGTGCGCAGACGCTCATCCAGCGCAGCATCGGCAAGCGCAGCCTTCTTGGCGGAAAGCGCCGAATTGATTTCATCCTTCAGGGCGTTCAGCGCGGGTCCTGCGACCTGACGCTCTTCGGGGGTCATCTTGCCCAACTCGCGCATCTTCAGCGCAACCTCGCCCTTTTTGCCCACAGCAGCGACGCGGATCGCCTCAAGCGCGTTTTCATCGCCTGCTTCGGCGATTTGGCCCAGATATTTTGCCTTAAGATCGTCCATGACGCCCTCTGAATTTGGTCGCCAACCTGCTATCGGCCCCGCCCCGCGAATGCAAGCGGGACGGTGGGGATCAATAGCTGTATTCGGGATAAATCCGGGTCAGGTCGCCATTCCAGTCGCCATTGTAGTGATCCAGCAACTCATCAGCCGGAACCTTGCCCGTATCGATGCTGTCCTTGAGCGCGTTGAGGAAATGCGTCTCGTCCTGCACCAGACCACCCGCACCAGGGCGCGCGCGGGACGCAAGTCCGGCTTCGGCAATCGAGACCACTTCGCGCGCCAGATCATGCATATTGATGTTGCCAACCTGCGCTTGCAGACCATCCTTGGCAGCCTCGACCCGCAGGGCTTCGCGCGTCTCGGCGTCCCAACCTTTGACCAGATCCCATGCCGCATCTAATGCGGTTTGATCATAGGTCAGACCAACCCAGAAAGCCGGCAGCGCACAGAGCCTGCGCCATGGGCCACCATCGGCACCGCGCATCTCCATGAATTTCTTGATCCGCGCCTCGGGAAAGGCCGTGGTCAGGTGATCGGCCCAATCGGACAGAGTCGGTGTCTCGCCGGGCAATGCAGGCAATTTGCCCTGCAGGAAGTCGCGGAATGACATGCCCAGCGCGTTGATATATTGCCCGTCGCGATAGACGAAATACATCGGTACATCGAGCGCATATTGTACATAGCGTTCGAACCCGAAGCCCTCTTCGAATACAAAGGGCAGCATGCCCGTCCGTGCATCATCCAGATGTCGCCAAATATAGCTGCGCCAACTTTTCTGGCCGTTCACCTTGCCCTCAAAAAACGGAGAGTTCGCGAACAGCGCAGTGGCTACCGGCTGCAATGCCAGCGCGACACGCAGTTTCTGCACCATGTCTGCCTCGGACCCAAAGTCGATATTGACCTGAACCGTGCAAGTGCGCCGCATCATCGCGCGGCCCATGGTGCCGACCTTTTCCATGTAATCGTTCATCAGCCGGTAACGGCCCTTGGGCATCAACGGCATCTCGTCATGAGTCCAGATCGGGGCGGCGCCCAGACCGATGAAACCCACTCCGATCTCATCGGCTATATCCTTCACCTCACGCAGGTGAATATTCACCTCATCGCAGGTCTCATGGATCGTCTCAAGCGGGGCACCCGACAGCTCCAACGCGCCACCCGGCTCCAAGCTGACGTTCGCACCATCCTTCTCAAGCCCTATCAGATGCCCGGCTTCGCGCAACTCGGCCCAACCATGACGGTCGCGCAGGCCTTCCAGCACAGCCACGATGGACCGTTTACCTTCAAACGGCAGCGGTTTCAGCGTGTCTTTACAATAGCCGAACTTCTCATGCTCGGTGCCAATGCGCCAATCATCCTTGGGCTTGCAGCCCGATTCCAGATATTCGGCCAGTTGCTCATGGCGTTCGATCGGTCCGCCGCCGGACTGGGGGATGGACATGTTACCCGTGCTCCGATCCTGATATGTCTGTCTTGAAGGTCAGTCCTGAGCGCAAACCGCGCCAGTGTCAATGCAGCCTGAGATGAGCCGGGCGCGAGGGCGTCCGTTCCCAAATCACGACAGGATGCGCTGATCCACCGTTGAGTTCCGACAGCATTTGTTCAGTTTTCAACCCTGGCAGGTTCGAAAACACATCAAACAGAGCCTCAGCCCCTTCGGCGTTCACCGGAATGTGAAGAGTCGGTTGCCCCGGCTGATCCAGAACCCAAAGAGCTGGGCGCGCGGTTGGATCCAGCGCAAGTCGTTCGATTTCGCGCGCAGCAACGATCCCGCCATCTAAAGGGCCAAGATAAGTGATCTGACCTTCATCGATGGTCACAACGCCCGGACCACCTGCACCGGTGCGAAAGCGCGCACGCTGTAATCCGATTACGGCAAGAGCAATCGAAACGACCACCAGAATCCAACCCAACCAGCCCAGCAATCCACCCGGTCCGTTGATCCAACTCAGGCCCAGCAGCAGGACAAATCCAGCAACCAGCACTTCGCGCCAGCGCCACATGACCAGTTTGGCTTCTGGTCGGATGAAACTCATACTGTGTCCTCCGGGTTTGTGAACAAGATCAGCGAGAAATAGCCCGCTGGTTGGAACCCAATAGCCATATAAGCACGCGCGGCGGAATCGGAAGCGGCAAACAGAACTGAACGGGAAACTCCAGCGCCCCGCGCCTGGGTCAAATGCAATGCGATAGCGAGACGCGCATAACCTCGGCCACGCAATTCGGGGGGCGTGTAGACCCCTCCGATCTGTACGATCTCGGGCAGGCGCGCATTGAAGCCTGTCATGGCGACGGGCCGATCGTTGATCAGAAGAACCCGGTGGGAATCGCGCGTGCAATAAGCTTCGAAATCTTCGCCTGCCTGTGTTTTCGCCCTGTCAGGAGCAAAATCCATAGCCTCGATCAGATAGTCGCGCCGCCAGTTCTCGGTGATTGCCCTGTCGACTTCATCCAGAGGAACCAGACGGGCGCCCGAAACGTCTGGCATGCGAAGCTGATCCAGCTCCAGCGAAAACCCCGGCTCATCACTGTTAAGCGTCGCGGGTCGGTCTTCCCAGCCGCCAAGTTTCATGAGCCGCCGCGCCTGCGTGGCTTCCGAGGCTATGCCAAACAGAGCGTGCCCTCGGATCAGGCTTATGGCCTCAGCAAGCTCATCATCCGAACAGTTCGGGCATTGTGACAGGATCATACCTTCGTTTGTGATGGCAAAGACAGCGCGAAACGGATCGCCAAGCACCCAGGCTTTCAACGACCGGGGATGCAATTTACGCAGACCGAAATCTCGTAGATTAGCCAACGGAAACATGGATGTCTGGATGTGCTGGGACAGAAATGCGTCAATATCCGGCAGGTCCGTTTCCTGTGCCGGCCGCCACATCAAGACCAATCCCCCAGTGCCTGCTGCCACATGGTCATCGCAGCAACAGCGGCCGTATCGGCACGCAGGATACGGGGCCCGAGGCTGACCACATGAGCATAGGGCAACGCCTTCAGTCGCTTACGTTCTTGGTCGGAAAAACCACCCTCTGGGCCAATGAGGATGGCCCATGGCTGACCTGGTTCGTTTTCGGCCAATCGCAGGGCCGAGCCAACCTCGGCCTCGTCACAGAACATCAACTGACGACCTTCAGGCCATGTATCAAGCACGCGATCCAGTCGCTGCAATTCAGTGACCTCTGGCACGAAGGTCCCGCCACATTGTTCCGCTGCTTCCACCGCATGCGCTTGCAGCCGATCCTGCCGAATACGCTCGGAATTGGTGAACTCTGTCTGCACCGGCATAATCCGCGCAGCGCCCATTTCAGCTGCTTTTTCAACGATAAAATCGGTCCTCGCCTTTTTAATCGGCGCAAAGAGCAGCCACAGATCGGGCGGCAGTTGCAGCGGCTTCGTTTGCTCTGCACAGGACAGTAGGCCGCCACGTTTGCTCGCCTCGGCGACATCGGCCAGCCACTCTCCATCCTGCCCGTTGAACAAGGCAACCTGCCCGCCAACCGACAAGCGCATGACACCGAACAGGTAATGGGCCTGTTCGCGCGTCAAAGGAACCGATTGCCCCGGACCTAAAGGGTGCTCTACATACAGTCTGATCTTCGCAGTCATGAGACCCTACATATGCAAGGCAATGCCCCAACACCAGACGGTCAGGTCGCTGATGCCGCGACCGGCAACTGGGTCGACACGTACGCACCCACCTTTGCGCGCCCTTACCTGCGGCTCAGCCGGGCTGATCGGCCTATTGGCACATGGTTGTTGCTGATTCCCTGCTGGTGGGGTCTGGCACTGGCCATCCTTAGCGACGGGCAACCACGATGGGAGGATCTTTGGATCGCCATCGGTTGCGCCATCGGAGCTTTCCTGATGCGCGGCGCGGGCTGTACGTGGAATGACATCACCGATCGGGAGTTCGACGGAAAGGTCGAGCGCACCCGCTCGCGCCCAATACCATCGGGTCAGGTCAGTGTGCGTCAGGCGGTGTTCTGGATGGTGTTGCAATGCTTGTTGGCACTGGCGATTCTGCTGACTTTCAACCAAGCCGCCATAGCCATGGGTGTTTTATCGTTGCTTCCCGTCACGATCTATCCATTTGCGAAGCGGTTTACTTGGTGGCCACAGATTTTTCTGGGGCTGGCCTTTAACTGGGGCGCATTGCTGGCATGGGCAGCGCATACTGGCACCGTGGGCTGGCCCGCCATCATGCTCTATCTGTCAGGCATTGCCTGGACCCTGTTTTATGACACGATCTATGCCCATCAGGATGCCGAGGACGACGAACTGATCGGAATCAAATCCACTGCGCGGCTGTTCGGAACCGATACCGCGCGTTGGCTCAAATATTTTCTGATAGGAACGGTCAGTCTGATGGGACTTGCGATTATCGATGCGGCATTGCCGGTGGCGTCGGTCCTTGCATTGGTCGTTGCGCTTGGCGGGCCTTGGGCGATGGGATGGCACCTTGCCTGGCAATTGAGGGGGTTGGACACGGAAGACAACGCCAAATTGCTGCAACTGTTTCGGGCCAATCGCGACACCGGCTTGATTCCGCTGATCTTCCTGTGCGTCGCCCTTTTGCTCTGATTGCACCTCTGTGATGGGCTCTGTATGAGTCCGGAACCAACCGCCCGAGGAGTTTCGATCCCACCTATGCGCATGCCTTACGCTCTTGCCGTTGCGTTGATCTTTGCGGTGACCGCCGTGCTGTCTCTGGTGGCGGCGAGCTATGCAGTGACAAAGATAGAAGATTCATCGGAGTTTGCAGTACGTCGGGTTTTGAATCTCAAGGGCCATGACTGGGCCGAGGTCCAATCCGATGGGTTGCGTGTTGTATTGACTGGTACTGCCCCGGATGAAGCTACCCGGTTCAACGCACTGACCGCCGCCGGAACCGAAGTTGATACCTCGCGTGTAATCGATGAGATGGAGGTCGCGCCCACCGCCGACCTGACCCCACCCCGTTTTTCAGCCGAGATATTGCGCAATGACAGCGGCATAACAATCATCGGCCTCGTGCCCGCGAGCTTGGATCGCGACGACCTGATCGACAGGTTGCAGCGACTTGATCAGAACTCATCCGTTTCTGATCTGATGGAAAGCGCAGACTACGCCGAACCCAAGGGATGGGATCAAGCCATAGATTATGCGATCGAGGCACTTTCTGGCCTGCCCCGTGCCAAGATTTCCGCCAGCCCTGGATTGGTACGTATCACCGCCATCGCCGATAGCCAGCAGGAGAAAGACAGGCTGGAACAAGACCTGAGCCGTGCCGCACCGCCCGGACTGCGAATCGGCCTTTCCATCTCGGCGCCCCGCCCCGTTATCACGCCGTTTACGCTCCGCTATCTGATAGATGAAAACGGCGGACAGTTTGATGCCTGCTCTGCTCAGAGTGAAGACGCGCGGGAGCTGATCGTCGCCACCGCGCGCGAGGCTGGTTTGACCGGGCCATATTCCTGTACAATCGGGCTGGGGGTTCCTTCGCCTCGCTGGTCTAATGCTGCACAGCTAAGCATCTTGGCACTGGCCGAGATTGGACAGGGGTCGGTCACCATGTCGGATGCCGACATCACGTTGGTAGCGGCCCAAGATACCAGCCCCATCTTGTTTGATCGTGTTGTGGGGGAATTGGAAAACGCGCTTCCCGACGTATTCGCCCTTCATGCAGTACTGCCTGAACCCGAGCCCGACGATCCCGCTGGACCGATTGAATTCAACGCCACCCTCAGCCCTGAAGGTCTGGTGCAGTTGCGTGGCCGTGTCAGTGACGAGACCTTACGCGACATGACCGACAGTTTCGCCCGCGCCGCCTTTGGATCAACGCAGGTTTACACCGCCACCCGTGTGGTTCAGGACCTGCCAACCGATTGGCCCGTTCGGGTTCTGGCCGGGCTCGATGCCTTGTCGCATCTACACAACGGAGCATTGACTGTAACGCCAGACGACGTTTCGCTGACAGGGGTCAGCCACGATCCCGATGCAAAGGCGCGGATCGCTGGATTGCTATCGGACAAGCTGGGCGATGCTCAGGATTTCAACCTGTCGATCACCTATGTTGAACCGCCAGCGCCTCAAGATGCGCTGCCAGATCCGGAGGTTTGCGAAGAACAGATCGCCGAGGTTCAAAGCAATAGTAAAATCGCCTTCGAACCAGGGTCGGCGACAGTCGCCTCCGACTCGCGCGATGCGTTGAATCAGATCGCGGACATCCTGCGCGAATGCGGCCCGATACGATTGGAAATACAGGGCCATACCGACAGTCAGGGTCGCGAGGAAATGAACCAGCAACTCAGCCAGGCGCGTGCGCAATCTATCCTGAACGAACTACGTGGTCGGCGTGTCCCGACTTCAAGCTTTTCAGCGGTCGGATATGGCGAGACGCAGCCAATTGCGGACAATGACACCGAAGAAGGCCGTGAAATAAACCGCCGCATCAAGTTTCATCTGATCCGGCCTGAACCTGTGCCAGATACTGAGACCGGGCTTGAAGCCGTAGAAGCAGAATCACCGGACGCCGAAGCCCAGGATGCAGGCTCAGAGGACCAATAAAGTGAACAGAATCGAATTCGTTATCGCCACCGCTATCATCCTGTTTGCTGCCTTCTGCATGGGCTGGTTTGCGAACTGGCTGGCACATCGACTGTCGCGCGTCCGTCAAAGCGACGTGGCTGATCTGGACCGCATGAGCCAGGAGTTGCACGAGGCCGAGGAAACGCGCGATCAGGCGATCACATACCTGCAACAGCGCGAGGCCGAATTGACCAACCAACTGACCCAGGCCGAGGCCGAACTGGCCGCCGCCATGGACGGATTGCGCGCCGCAAGGCAAGAGGCTGAAGAGCTGCGTGGTAGGATCAACAACGCAGACTGATCTTGGCAACCTAGAAAGCTAATCCTGTTTCTACGCTTAGATCGGCGTATTTTGGCCGATAGGCGAGCACTGTCTTCATTTCCACAACTTATTCAATAATATGAATTGGTGTGTTTTTGCCTGCGCACTGAACTGTTCACGATCCAAGAAACTGGAGTGTACTATGTTTTTCAATCCAACTTTTAAGACCGCCGCAATCCTTGGGATGTTTGTGACGACCGCTGCAGTCGCCTCAAGCGATGTGATCCCGTCAGAGAATGACACCTTTACAAAATGGGGCGAAGAGTCCGGTTGGACCATCTATGTGGATGAAACCCGTGGGTCCTGCCTGATCGAGCGTGTCGACGGTAACAGCAACGTCGTTCAGATGGGACTGACAAAAGATCAGGAGATGGGTTATCTCGGCGTCTTCACACAAAACGACATCGGCTTGAAAGGCAAAAAGGAGGAAATCATCCTATCGCTGGACGGCAACGTTTACTCGGCCGAAGCGCGCAAGAAGACAAAGCACCTCGCTGAAGGATACACAGGGGGCTACATTCTGGCCAACAATCCGCAATTTGTCGAAGACGTCATGAAGAAATATGAGATGACTGTTTTCCCGGAAAAAGAAACCGGATTCACCGTAAGCCTTGATGGCACTCTGAAAGCGATCGAAGCTGCTCGGACCTGCAACACGGAACAAAGCAGTTAAGTCGATCAACCCAATCTCGGCATCCGGCAACGGGTGCCGGACCCAGTCTTTACCACCGAGTCAGCGCGTCCTCGTCCTCATCCTTGGCCGCGACCCATTCGGCCCCGCCCGAGGTGATTTCCTTTTTCCAGAATGGAGCGCGGGATTTCAGGTAGTCCATCAGGTATTCCGCCGCCTCGAACGCATCCTTGCGGTGCCGTGCAGCGGTGGCCACCATCATGATCCGGTCGCCCGGCGCAAGCCGCCCATGGCGGTGGATCACCAGCACATCCCCCAAAGACCAGCGTTTCTGCGCCTCTTCGGCGATCTTGGTCAAGGCGCGCTCGGTCATTCCGGGGTAGTGCTCGATCTCCATCACGTCCAGATCGCCCGAAGCAAGATCACGGACGACGCCTGTGAAGGTCACGATGGCCCCATTGGCGTCATCTCCGGCGGCAAAAGCACTGGCCTCGGCACCCAGATCGAACTCTTCTTCCTGAACCGAGATGCGCAATTTAACCACCGGTCATGGGTGGGAAAAACGCGACCTCGCGCACTCCCGCCAGTGACGCGTCAAAATCTGACAATTCCTGATCCAGAGCCACCCGCAGCGCGGACAGATCGGCAAAGGCCGCCGCATAGCGGTCCTCTCGCGCGCTAAGCTCGGCGACCAGATCAGACACCGTTGCGGCCTGCGTCTCAACCTTTTCTTTAGGCAGACCGATGCGTTCACGCACCCAGGCGAAATACAGCACGTCCATTGCTTAGCTCTCCTTCAGGTGGGGCATGGCTTTACGTAGGTAGTCATAGCCGGTGATCAATGTCAGCGTCGCAGCGATCCACAGCAGCCACAGACCAATACGGCCAGACCAGAACATGCCTTCAAGATGCCAGCGCATATGGCCCAGATCCTCTACCTGCCCGGTCAGCACTTGATCTATGGTCGTAGCGTCCATTCCGAACGTGGCCATCACGAAGTGGTGTTCGAATATGCCCTGCGAAAACAGGATCGCGATTGCCACCATCTGCGCCGTCGTTTTCCACTTGGCCAGTTTCGTGACCTTCAACGTCCCAGCCACGTCACCCAGATACTCCCGCAGACCTGAAACAAAGACTTCACGAAACAGGATGACCGTTGCGGGCAGCACCAGCCATGGCGTCCAGTGCTCGGTCGAGTAGCCCACCAGGATCATCAACGCGATCACAACCATCGCCTTATCAGCGATTGGGTCCAGCATGGCCCCGATTTTGGTTTCCTGTTTCCAAGCCCGCGCAAGATAGCCGTCGAACCAATCAGTGATGGCCGCAGTCAGGAACAGGATCAGCGCAAACCAATCCGCATAGGGGCGCGTGAAATACAGAAACATCACGGCAAGACCCGGCGCGGCCACGAGGCGCAGGACGGTCAGAATATTCGGCAGGTTCCATTTCATGGCTTGGACCCTACATCGCCGGCCCGGGACATAAAAGATGAGGTCGCGAAAAACTCACAGTACACAAGCGTTTGGCACGAGGCACGTCACAGAGTCGCAACAGTAGAGAAGTCTTCAGATTCATCTTGGCACCGCAAGACATTGAAGTCAGATTGGCGGATGGTCCCACCTGAAAGTACCTGAACCCCACATGACACCGCATATCCAAACCGACCCCCGGTCGAACCTGATCGGTAGCGCCTGGATGATCGCCGCCATGGCTTTGTTCGCGATCGAAGACGCGCTGCTAAAAGGCGCATCGGCTGACTTGCCGATCTGGCAGGTTTTGCTTCTGTTTGGCACGGGCGGATCAATGATTTTTGCATGCGTCACAACCTTACGCGGCGGGCGGTTATTCCATCCCGATGTCTTGTCTCGGCCCATGAAAATTCGCGTCTTTTTCGAGATCCTAGGACGGATGTTCTATTTGCTGGCAATCGCTCTGACGCCACTCTCATCCGCGACAGTGATATTGCAGGCCACGCCGCTGGTCGTGGTTGCTGGTGCGGCGCTGTTCTTTGGGGAAACCGTCGGCTGGCGACGCTGGAGCGCGATTGCAATTGGTCTGGTCGGTGTCGTCATCATCATCCGACCAACAGGCGATAGTTTTACGATGCTGTCACTTCTGGCGGTGTTCGGGATGTTGGGATTTGCGGGTCGCGATCTGGCGAGCCGCGCCGCGCCCGCGACACTGGGTGCAGACGTGCTGGGGTTCTACGGGTTCCTCTCTGTCGTGGTTGCTGGGATCGCCTATAGATTCTACGAGGGCGCGCCGATGGTAGCCTTGACGGGCAGTACTGGTGCCTACATTGCGACCGCAGTAGTGATTGGGACGATGGCCTATGCGTCGCTCATGAAAGCAATGCGGACGGGCGAAGTTTCAGCTGTAACACCCTTTCGGTACTCCCGACTACTGTTCGGGATCGGGCTGGGTGTATTCTTGTTCAAAGAGAAATTGGATCAAACAATGTGGATTGGCAGCGCCCTGATCGTGGCCTCCGGTCTTTATATTCTCTGGCGCGGGCGAAAAGCCTAACCCTTGTCGTGGAAGAAATCATAGACTTTCTGCGCCAGCCCGGCTGAGATACCTTCGACAGCTTTTAGGTCTGCCAAATTGGCTCGGCTTACAGCTTTGGCGCTGCCAAAATGAGCCAACAGAGCACGTTTGCGAGCGGCTCCGACACCGGGAATTTCATCCAAGGGCGTAGCACCAACCGCTTTGGCCCGTTTCGCACGGTGCGTCCCGATGGCAAAGCGGTGGGCCTCGTCCCTCAGGCGCTGGACGAAGTACAATACGGGGTCATTGCGTTTCAAGGCAAAGGGGCGTTGGCCGATGCGATGAAACTCTTCTTTACCATGGTCGCGATCCACGCCTTTGGCGACACCGATCATTGGAATATCTTCGACCCCATGCGCCTGCATGATCTCGTGCACAGCACTCACCTGTCCGGCTCCGCCATCTATCAACAGCAGGTCAGGCCATAGCCCCTTTTCGCGATCCGGGTCTTCTTTTTGCAGGCGAGTGAAACGGCGGGTCAGGACCTCTTTCATCATGCCGAAATCATCACCCGGGGTCAGATCGTCGCCACGAATGTTGAACTTGCGATAGGCGTTCTTCATGAACCCTTCAGAACCTGCGACGATCATGCCCCCCACTGCGTTAGTTCCTTGTATGTGAGAGTTATCGTAAACCTCAATCCGGTTCGGCGGTGCGTCCAGATCAAATGCCTCGGCCATACCCCGCAGCAATTTGGCCTGCGTGGCACTTTCTGACATCCGTCGGGCCAGTGATTCACGCGCATTGCGTAAGGCGCCGGCCACCAATTCCTGTTTCTCGCCACGCTGGGGCACATTGATTTCAACCTTACGGCCGGCTTTTTCGGTTAGCGCCTGTTGCATCAGATCGGCGTTTTCGATTGCATCAGACAGGATCAACTGACGCGGCGGTTCCTTATTGTCGTAGAATTGCCCCAGGAACGCCTCCATCACCTCTGCCGGAGACACGTCCGCACCAACGCGCGGATAGAAGTCCTTATTGCCCCAGTTTTGATTGGCGCGGATAAAGAACACCTGTACGCAGGCATGCCCGCCGTCCATATACAGGCCGATCACATCCGCCTCAGCCACACCGCGCGGGTTGATGCCCTGGCTGGTCTGCACCTGCGTCAATGCCCGGATTCGGTCGCGCAGACCAGCGGCGCGCTCGAATTCCATCGCCTCGGACGCGGCCATCATCTGATCGGCCAAATCTTCCTGCACCTTGGTGGATCTGCCAGATAGAAACCGTTCGGCGTCCTTTACGCTTTCACGATAGTCCGCATCGGAAATCAGCCCAACACATGGCCCAGAACAACGCTTGATCTGGTAGAGCAAGCAAGGCCGCGTGCGGCTATCAAACATTGAGTCAGAGCAATTCCGCAGCAGGAATGCTTTCTGCAACTGGTTCAGCGTCCGGTTTACGGCTCCAGCACTGGCGAATGGTCCGAAATAGGCGCCTTTTTCCTTCTTGGCCCCGCGATGCTTCTTGATCTGCGGAAATGCGTGATCCTTTGCGACCAAAATATTCGGAAAGCTTTTGTCGTCCCGCAGCAGCACATTGTATTTTGGCTTGAGCTGCTTGATCAGGTTTTGTTCCAGCAGCAGTGCCTCGGTCTCTGTCCGCGTAGTCAGGAACATCATCGAGGCAGTCGCTGCAATCATCTTCTCGATCCGGCCCGAATGCCCGGGTCGCGTATAGTTCGACACCCGTGCCTTCAGGTTGCGCGCTTTGCCCACGTACAGAACACGACTGTCCGCATCCAGCATCCGGTAAACACCCGGCGAGCTGTCTAGCGTTTTCACATAGCGCTGAATGCAGGCATAGCCGGTGGCTTGTGTTGATGAATCTGGGTCGGTGCTGGCTGTCATGGCTCTGAGATATGATTCTCTGACCATGGCTGCAATCTTGAGCCCATTAGATCAAGAGAAAACAAATCCACGACTTCTGTGGATAAGTATGCAGATAACTTTTGGGGCATCGTGATTTTTCCTTGAATCATTGCCTATTCGTTGATCTGCACAAAAAATAGGCAGTATTTTAACTATTTGTTTTCAAACGATACTTTTTCTGATGTGAGACAAGTGTATGAAAATTAAGACATTTTTGTAACGTGCATGTAACGTAAATGAGAGCGGTGCAAAACTTACCGCAGTTTTACCTATTCTACGCCCAGTACATCCGGCGTCTGCCAGCCCAGATGCTGCCCGCCATCCACGCACAAAAGCTGACCGGTGACCGAATGCGCATCCAGAAAATAGCCAAGCGCGGCAGTGATATCTGAAGGATTCGCGCCGCGTTTAAGAATCGTGTTCCGGCGTTGAGCGTTAAAGTGCTTTTCGCTTTGTCGATGACCCTGCATCGTCGGTCCCGGGCCGATTGCGTTTACGCGGATCGCAGGTGTCAATGCCTGAGCTGCGGTTCGGGTCAGGGTCCATAGACCCATCTTGGCGATCGTATACGACATGAACTCGGGCGTCAGTTTGCGTACGCGCATGTCCACCATGTTCACGATCAGACCCACTGCCTGGGGCTCACCCTGTTCATCCAATGTCGGCTGCAATCCCTGTGCGGCCATGGCCTGCGTCAGAACAAATGGCGCGCGCAGGTTGCTGTCGAGGTGGCGATCCCAGCTGTTGCGCGTAGCGGAATGAATATTGTCATATTCAAAGATCGAGGCATTGTTGACGAGGCAAGTTATCGGCCCGCCAAGCGCCTCGACCGAGCGGGGCAGCAACGAGCTGACCTGAGCTTCGTCAAGCAGATCTGCCCGCAGAGCGACTGACTTTCGCCCCAGCGCTTGCACTTCATTCACTGTTTCAAGCGCTTCCCGTTCCGAGCTTGCGTAATGCACAGCCACATCCATCCCGCGCCGCGCCAGGTATAGTGCCATGGCGCGGCCAAGACGTTTTCCCGCTCCGGTCACCAGTGCTTGGGTCATGGGCTCTCTCCCCAGGTCTGATCAGGCCAGAAGGCTAACCACATAGATCACATAAAGTAGCGTCAGGGCCAAACCCCAGACCCGCGTGATATCCTTTTTGAAGAAAACAAACGGGACCAGCAAAAGCGATGCACCCAGCATCACCCAGAGATCAAAGCGTAGAAACTCAGGATCAACCGGGATACGCCCAAACAGAGTTGCGATACCGACAATGGCCAGCAGATTAAACATGTTCGATCCGATAACATTGCCCAGCGCCACATCTGCCTGCCGACGCAATGCCGCCATGACCGTAGTCGCCAGTTCCGGCAAGGATGTGCCAACCGCGATCAAGGTCAGGCCGATCACAGTTTCGCTCACGCCATAGCTCTGGGCGATGATGGTTGCATTGTCGACCAGCAAATGGGCACCCATTGGCAGACCGATCAGGCCCAGGATCAAATAAACTGCTACCTTCCAATAAGGCATGTCGGGGTCTGCTTCCTCCAGACCGTCCAGTTCGTCGTCTTCAGCACAGGCTTCACCACAGGCTTTGCGGTGGGCATGCGCCTCGCGAAAGGCATTGGCGAGAACCAGAGCTAAAGCTGCCAGCAAGATCGCCCCACTGAGCAGATTAAAGACCCCGCAAAATGCCAACCCGATAAACAGAACCGAAGCGAGCAACATGAAGATATAGTTTTTTCTGCTGTCACATTCGCTTGTGTGCAACGTCGCCAAAAGCGCCGGAAGCCCTAGGACCAACAGAATATTCGCCGTGTTCGACCCCACCACATTGCCCAGCGCTATCCCCGGAGCATTTTCTTTGATCGCACTGATCGCGATCAACAATTCAGGTGCCGAGGTGCCAAAGGCAACAATCGTAAGGCTGACTATCAGCGCAGGCACACCCAATCGCAGGCTGAGGTTCACGGCCCCGCGGACCAGCGCATCACCTGCCAACAGCAGGATTAGCAATCCAAGGCCAGAGAACAGCCACGCGCTCATCCACGGCCTCCTGTTTCACAAGGACAGGGGCCTTTACCGATCCGAAACCGCCCACAACGTGGACATTTTGCAGAACTCAACCGTTTCTGACCCGGAAAGCGGAGCTTTCCGAACATCGCCAGAACACCCATGGCAACCAGAAACAGTGTGACTATTTTGATGATCACGTCACAACCCGAAACGCGCGTATGCAGCACGCTCCTCAAGCCCGGCAAAGGCATCCTGCGCAATCGTCGCCCCAAAACGGGACCAGATCGGTTTGCGCAGGCCGTAACGGCGGAATTTGACCTTTTCGCCAAACTTCTCCTGCATTTTGGGCTTCAGATGTGCAATCCCGTCGATCAATCCCAACTCTTGCGCACGCCGCGCTAGCCAAACCTCGCCATTGAACAGATCAGCACTGGTATCCAGCTTGCCGTCTCGGCGAGACTTTACGTGATCAATGAAATTCTCGTGGATATCGCCCAGCAGCACTTTGAGCCGTGCAACGTCGTCTTTCTTTTCGGGGGCAAACGGATCGAGCATCGATTTCGACTGACCCGCTGTGTGCACACGTCTTTCAAAGCCCTGGCGTGCCAGAAAAACATGCGCGCCGAAGCCAGAAGAGATCACGCCTATTGATCCCAGAACCGAACTGTCATCGGCCCAAATCTCATCTGCCGACGCTGCCAGCCAGTATCCGCCTGAGGCGGCCACATCTTCGACGAAGGCATAGACCGGAATATCAAGCTCTTCCGCCAGCCGCCGGATACGCGCACCAATTAATGAGCTTTGAACAGGCGACCCGCCCGGCGAATTGACCTCAAGCGCGACTGCGGCAGGCTTTCCTTTGCGAAAAGCTTTTTCCAGTACCGGCGCTAGGGAGGTGGCATTCATCGACCCGCGCCCAGCCATTCCGATGGCACCGGACAGACGAACAACGGCCACCATGGGCTGCTTTTTCAGGAAGGGCAGGCTGAGTTTCATGGAAGCCGATGTAGAGGGCGCCGAGGCTGTAAACAAGAGACCCGAAGCGCCATAAACGCGACGTGAACCAATTTCACACACTTGATGGGCAAAAATGCAACGCCCTAGCTACGGATGCGCCAGCCGGTTTTGAAGATCCAGCCAATGATTGCAAGGCAGATTCCGGTGAACGCAAGGATAGCCAGAAGGCTCCAAAAAATGGGTACATCGGCGATTCCGTAGAATGACCAGCGAAAACCTGAAATCAGATAGACCACGGGGTTGAACAGCGTGATCGTTTGCCAGAGGGGCGGCAGCATTGAGATCGAGTAGAACGTGCCGCCCAGAAAGATCAGGGGCGTCACGACAAGTTGAGGGACCAACGACATCTGCTCAAAATTCCCAGCCCAGATACCCACGATAAAGCCCAGCAACGAAAAGCTGAGACAGGACAGGATCAGGAAAGCCGCCATGGCAAAGGGGTGTTCTATGCGTATATCGACGAAGAACGTCGCAGTGGCCAGTATGACAAGGCCGACGAAAAGCGCCTTTGTTGCCGCGGCACCCACATATCCGATCACAATCTCAATGAAATTGATCGGCGCCGACAACAGCTCATAAATCGTGCCCAGAAACTTCGGAAAATATATGCCGAAAGATGCGTTCGAGATCGACAGCATCACCACAGATAGCATGATGAGACCCGGTACGATAAACGCGCCATAGGACACGCCCTCAATCTCTTGAATGCGACTGCCGATCGCGGTGCCAAACACCACGAAGTAAAGCGAGGTCGACAGCACTGGCGACAAAAAGCTCTGTGCGAGCGTACGGAAGAACCGGGCCATTTCGAACCGGTAGATTGCGGCAATTGCAGACCAGTTCATGCGGGCTCTCCGGATACGAGGTTAACGAATATCTCTTCAAGGCTCGACTGACGGGTCTGAACGTCGCGCAATACCAGACCAGCCTGCGCCACATCATTGAGAAGAGTGGTGATCCCGGTACGATCGGCATGGGTGTCGTAAGTGTAGATCAGCGAGTCTCCGGCCCCATTCAAAGTCAGGTTATGCTCGGACAAGCTTTCGGGAATGGTCGATACAGGCTCGGTCAGCATGACCTCGATCTGTTTTTTACCCATCTGCGCCATCAATGTGCCCTTATCCTGGACCAGCAAAAGCTCACCCTTATCGATGACGCCGACACGGTCGGCGATTGCCTCGGCTTCTTCGATATAGTGGGTGGTCAGGATGATGGTGACACCGGCCAGTTTCAACTCGGCCACGATCTCCCACATGTCCTTACGCAGTTCGACATCGACGCCAGCGGTGGGTTCATCCAGAAACAGCACCCGTGGCTCATGCGCCAGAGCCTTGGCAATCAATACGCGGCGCTTCATGCCGCCAGATAACTCCTTGATTGAATTGCGGCGCTTGTCCCAAAGGGACAGCTTGCGCAAAATCTCTTCGATCCGGGCATTGTCAGACCCGTGGCCGAACAGCCCTCGTGAGAAGCGAACAGTATTCCAAACCTTCTCGAACGGCTCCAGCGCGATCTCCTGCGGCACCAGTCCTATCATCTTTCGCGCCGCGCGAAACTCGGTCTGGATGTCATGCCCCCCCACGGTAACCGATCCTGATGTCGGAGTAGTAATGCCGCAAACGGTGGAAATCAGCGTTGTTTTACCAGCACCATTCGGACCCAACAGCGCAAGAATCTCACCTTCTTCAATGTCCAGAGACACGCCTTTCAGCGCCTCAAAACCATCGGCATAGGATTTCCGCAAATCGCGGATGGACAAAATGGTGGTCATGCGTTCCCTCGTTCTGGCCCTGCAACCTATCGCGGAGGACCATCATGGAACAGTCCAATTCCGCACAGGCTCATGCGCATGTATGCAGGGGGCTTAATCTCGCCCTGTCAAACGGCCTAGCCAACCCTTTTTGTTTTCTTCCTCGGCGTCATCGTCTTCCGGCGGTGGCCCTTCAAAGTGCTCTTGCAGATTGGCAAAAAACTGATCCGCCATCTTCTTGGCAAATCCATCAATCAGGCGGCTTCCCAACTGCGCTAGCTTGCCCCCCACTTTGGCATCAACGTCGTAGGTCAGAAGAGTGCCACCAGACTCACTTGGCTCTAAACTTACATTCGCACTGCCCTTGGCAAAGCCTGCGGCCCCACCCTTGCCCTCACCCGCGATGGTCAGACGTTCCGGTTCAACCATGTCAGACATGGTAACGGTGCCTTTGAAAGTCGCCTTCACGGGGCCGACCTTTTGCACCACGGTCGCATGGTATCCTTCAGTCGGATCGCCCGTGATCTCTTGTGCACCACTGATGCAGGCTTTCAGCACTTCAGGATCCAGCAGGGCAGAATAAACTTCGGCGGGTGACGCCTGAATTTCGCGTGTATCGCTTAGCTGCATCTGAGAACCTCTTTCATACCTACGGCAGACCGACATAGACCTAGCCCTGAATTGTCGATGCAAGCAACCCAATTGCAGGGGCAAAACAAACTCTTCGCTTGCATTCGCTGCGCCACGCAGAAACCCTGCGTCGCAGGAGGGACCATGCTGAACAGTATTCGTATCATCGAAGTCGAAGGGCTTGGCCCGGGCCCTTTCGCTGCCATGCTGCTGGCGGATATGGGTGCGGACGTCATCACTATTCACCGCAAAGGATCTGCGATCACACCGGGAATGCCTGAGCGTTCCCTTCTGGACCGAGGCAAGCGTTCCATTGCGCTGGATCTCAAGGACCCACAGGAATTAGAGATAGCGAAACGTCTGATCGCAACCGCTGATGCGCTGATCGAAGGCTTTCGCCCCGGCGTGATGGAAAAGCTTGGGCTGGGCCCTGAGGATTGTCATCAGATCAACCCGAAACTGGTCTATGGCCGAATGACTGGTTGGGGCCAGCAAAGCCCTTTGTCCAACACCGCAGGCCATGATCTTAACTATATCGCGCTTTCGGGGGCGTTGTCTTACGCGTCCCCACCTGGCCAACCACCGTTAACACCTGCAACGCTCGTCGGAGATATCGGCGGTGGCGCACTGTATCTGGCCGCAGGTCTGCTAGCCGGGCTTCTGAATGCCCAAAGCACAGGAAAAGGCACGGTGGTGGACGCTGCCATCTACGATGGTTCAGCCCATATGATGAATCTGCTGATGAGCCTGCGCCAGACTGGCAACCTGTCCGACACTCGGGGTGAAAGCCTGCTGGACGGCCCGCATTGGAGCCGCACTTACACCTGCGCAGACGGTGGCTTCATCTCAGTTCAATGTCTGGAGCCAAAGTTTTACGGCTGCTTTCTGGATATCCTCGGGCTTGGCGATGATGCTGAATTCGCTCGGCAATATGACCAAGCTGCGTGGCCGGGCCTGACGGTACGCCTGAGCAAAATATTTGCCGAGAAACCTCGCGATGAATGGGCGGCGCTGTTCCAAGATACAGACGCCTGCGTTGCCCCGGTCCTAAGCCCGCAAGAAGCGCTAGATCACCGAATGAACACGGCTCGCCAAACATGGATCGACCACGAAGAAACACGTCAAGCCGCAGCCGCACCAAGATTCTCAACCTACGATTGGCACCCTCGATCCAGCCCAAAACGCGGAGAGCACACAGATGAAATTCTGAACGATCTCCCGCCCGCTTCATCTGGCTGAAAATATCTCGGGGGTGAATTGGCCGAAGGCCAAGAGGGGACTGGCCCCTTAGCCCGGCTTACCGCCCGCGCACCGTATCGATCATCAGTTGAACATTCTCCGGGTCCGCATCCGGTGTGATCCCATGTCCCAGATTAAAAATATGCGGCCCTTTCGAGAAGGCCTTAACAATTCGACGTGTCTCATCAACCAGCGCCTGACCACCCGTGACCATATGCAATGAGGCCAGATTGCCCTGTACACACCCATCGACTTGTACATTCGCAGCAGCCCATTCGGGCGACACAGAATTGTCCAGTGCGACGCAATCCACTCCGGTGGCTTTGGCGAACCCGATGTAGCCCTGATCCGCTTCGCGAGGAAATCCGATGACGGGAATGCCCGGATGCCGGGCCTTTATGGCTGCGGTAATCACGCGGCAGGGTTCAACAGCGTATTTCTGAAACGCTTCGCCCTTCAATGATCCTGCCCAGCTATCAAAGATTTTGACAACCTCGGCCCCGGCCTCGATCTGAGCTGACAGGTATTCAATTGTCGCAGCAGTGATCCGATCCAGAAGCGCCTCGAACAGCGCAGTATTTTCTTCGCGCAGCGCATGGGCTGGCCCCTGATCCGGGGTGCCCCGTCCGGCGATCATATAGGTCGCCACTGTCCAGGGCGCGCCTGCAAATCCGATCAATGTAGTTTCAGAAGGAAGCTCACGCGAAAGAATACGCACGGTCTCATAAACCGGAGACAGAGTTTCATGGATCGCATCAATCGGCTTCAGCGCATCGAATTCCGATTGCTGCGTGATCGTGGACAGACGCGGCCCCTCACCAGTGACAAACCATAAATCCGCGCCCAGCGCCTGTGGCACCAGCAAGATATCGGCAAACAGGATCGCAGCATCAAATCCGTAACGGCGGATGGGTTGAAGGGTAACCTCGGCGGCCAGCTCGGGATTATAGCACAAGGACAGGAAATCCCCCGCCTGCGCCCGTGTGGCGCGATATTCGGGCAGATACCGCCCGGCCTGCCGCATCATCCAGATCGGTGGAACGTCCTGAACTTCACCCGCCAGCGCCCGCAGTATTTTCTTTGTCTCGGCCATTCGTGCCCCCAGTGTTCCGGTTTGGTGCAACGGGTCGGCCCTCAGTGGCAATTTGTCAAGCTCTGCCCCCATTGTCAGGGCAATGTGACGCGACTAAAGCTGTGCACATGAGTCTGATATTGCCTACCCCCGCATCGCCTCTGAAAATCGGTACCCGTGGATCCCCGCTGGCGCTGGCGCAGGCCTATGAAACCCGTCAGAGGCTTGGTGCCGCTTTCGACCTGCCTGAGGACGCGTTCGAGATCGTTGTGATTAAGACGACCGGTGACAACCGTGCCATGATCGACGCAGACCGACCGCTGAAAGAGATTGGCAACAAGGGTCTGTTCACCAAGGAAATCGAAGAGGCGATGCTGAAAGGCGAGATCGACATCGCTGTGCATTCGACCAAGGACATGCCGGTGGAACAGCCTGACGGGCTGGTGCTGGATACATTCCTGCCACGCGAGGATGTGCGCGATGCGTTTATCTCGCCGTCATTGAGCTCGATTCACGATCTGCCCGAAGGCGCTGTTGTCGGGACGTCTTCGCTGCGTCGCCGTGCGCAATTGCTGAACCGTCGGCCCGATCTGAACGTGGTTGAGTTTCGCGGCAATGTTCAAACCCGGTTGAAGAAACTGGCCGATGGCGTGGCCGATTGTACGTTTCTGGCCATGGCCGGTTTGCGCCGGTTGGATATGAAAGACGTCCCAGCGACCGCCATTTCCACGGTCGACATGCTACCCGCTATTGCTCAGGGCACGATCGGCATTGAAAGACGCAGCGATGACACGCGCGCTGCAGAAATGCTGGCCGCAATTCATCACGTTGAAACCAGCCAGCGACTCGCCGCCGAGCGCAGCTTGCTGGCCGGGCTGGACGGTTCATGTGAAACTCCGATCGCTGGATTGGCTGAAATCCGAGATGGCCGGTTGCATCTGCGCGGCGAAGTTCTGCGCCCGGACGGGTCCGAGGCCATCAACGATGAGGTAACCGCATCGGTCGATGACGGGATCGAACTGGGCCAGTCCATGGCAGCATCTCTTCTGAAACAAGCTGGTCCAGGTTTCTTCGATTGGCGATAAGAAAAAAATTTATACAACTTCAAGGTAATGTGAACTTCTTCACTGTATCTTCTGTTGGATTGTCTAAATATGAGTTTATTCCAATGAGGATGGAAGGTCGGTCTCGAATATATCGAAAGTTTTAGCCCGTTTTTGTTTTAGATAGTATTCGAGGGGGCGAGATTGATCTTTCTGGCGGGGCGCAGTTGAAAATCAGCTGCGCCTCGTTCTTTCTCCAAAGTAATCGGGTGATGATACTATGTCGCGTTTTCGCGCAGGCCATTATGATGACTGAATACCGGTTGGGCATGCACCATCTCTGACCGAAAATCCGCAGCACGGCCGGGTAATGTGCCATAGAATGATGCCAGACCCGGCTCGACTGTCGCAGCGAGCGCTGCGCATTCTTTGCTTAGGTTCGCAACGTCAAACTGTGACGCCCGCGATCGAACGGCTTCCAATAGCCTAAAATGCGCAGCCTCCAACGCTTTAAACTCAGCGCTGCCCGCTAGATTCCTGTCACCGACAAGAAGGTAAACTGGTTCTGGTTCACTCTTGCCCTTCAGATCAACAAATCCCGCCTCGAGCAGTGCCAGATCAGATTTTGTGGCCTGCTGTATCGAGTGTGAGACAAGTATGTCGTAATCCACATGTCGGCAATTCTGCTCGATCCGCGCCGCCACATTCACCACATCCCCGATAACCGTATAGTTGAAACGACGCCGCGAACCGATATTGCCGACACAGGCGGCTCCGGTCGCGCACCCGGTGGCGAGGGCAATCGGAGGACGATCGCGCATAATGGAGGAAGAGTTAAAATTCTCTAACGCCACCCGCATTTTCAATGCGGCCAATGCAGCGCGACACGGATGATCATCGACCGGCAGTGGCGCATTCCAGAAGGCCATGACCGCATCGCCGATAAACTTATCGATGGTTCCGCGTTCGACAAGAATCTGGTCCCCGATTTCAGAAAAAAGCGCGTTTAGCAAAGCCACCAAATCTGTGGCGGATACCGACTCAGACAAGGGGGTAAATCCTCGAATATCCGAGAACATCACTGTGATCTCCTGAGATTCTCCACCCAATTGCAGTTGATGCCCATTGGCCTCCATCTCATCAAGAATCTCGGGCGCTACGTAATGCGAAAAGGTTTGACGGATCACCCGCTTTTCCCGTTCGGTTGAGATAAACAGGTAGCCTGCCAACAACCCGAAATTTGCCATTCCTCCGGCCAAAGGGAAGGTCGCATCAAACAAAACCGATTGATTCTGAAATGAAAGCCAGCTGATAAGGATCACCACCATTGCCGCTACGCCGCCTGTGACAAATGATGCAACCGCTCCAAAGTTGGACATCACCACGGTGACAACAATGCCAAGAATCACAAATGCCACCAGTTCCAGCGCGGCGGTCACATCAGATCTGCTGAGCAAATCACCAACTAAAATCTGTTCGATAATCTGCGCGTGAATCGAAACGCCTGGTACGGACTCACCCAACGCTGTCTGGTGCATATCGAACAAACCGGCCGCAGACGTGCCCACCAGTATGATATGGCCCTCGATTTCTGATCGAAGCGCCGGATCATCAGGGTTTTGCATGATTGCATCTGCCGACAGATATAAATCTGGCTGATCTTTTCGATACCTGACCCAAACCTCGCCATCTTCAGTTGTTGGCAGTCGAAAATCTCCGATTTCGACCGCAAGTACGATCCCTTCTTCCTCAGAAGAGCCCTCGACCAGAATGTAAGGCGCATCCAAAGCAACTCTCAAAGCTTCGATGCCCAACCCCGGCAGCGCCCCGTCTGGTCCACCCCACAAGGCTGGAACACGTCGTACGACGCCCATCCCCCCAATCGGTGAGACATTAACGCCGCCAATTCCCGCGGCGCTGCGGTCAAGAGGTGGTGCAATTGGTGTCCAGTAAGGCACCGAGACCAACCCCGCGGTCGGGTTTTCTCCGATCTCGACGATGCCGGCCTTGGAGCTGATCTGACTTCCTTCCTGGGATGTTCGGGCGGCGGTGCCCAGTACGACTGGCCAACGAGCAGCCTCTAGCCCAAACACGACATCGTAGTCGGTTTTTTGCGCATTACTCTCAACGGTCAGAACCCCTGCAAGCGACGGGTCTTTGAGCAATCGCGCGGGGGAATATCTGTCAGGCTCGGCAAACAGCATATCAAATGCTATGGCCGCCGCGCCGTTTTCACCTAGATTTTGAACCATCTGCGCCAATAGTGTGCGCGGCCAGGGCCATTGACCCCAGTTAGCCAATGACTGCTCGTCTATATCCAGAACCTTAACCGGTAATTCGGGGTTGTATTCCCTTGGCGAGATGCGCTGAAGCACGTCGAAGTAGATCAGGCGAGACATACGTACGGGGTAGGGGTCTAGAATTCTTATGAAGCAACCCAACAAGATCAGCGCCAAACCAGCCAGGCGAAAACCCAGTCGTCGACTAATTCTGGCTTTGATCTTACCCGCCACATTCGCCTCCTTGGCGCTGGGGGAAAAATAGGCTTGCGATGTCTTCACCTACCTGTTTGCGGCTGCGGACGCGTTGCCTCTATCACCCGGGCTACCACTATTCCCCTTGCCATGCCCGGGACCTTTACCTTTGCCAGGGTTCCCTGTTCCGCCTGAAGGTCCGGTTCGACCAGCAGGATTTGAACCGTCCCCTTGGCCAGAACGATTTGAGCTGACATCTGGTTCAGGTTCTGGCGCTGGGGGTTCCGGTGTCGGAGGTTCAGGCTCAGGTTCCGGTTCAGAAGTTTCAGCTCTGGACACCCTCACAACTTGGGTCTGAATGACCCTTTGAGGTGCCGCGCTTCGTTGAACCGGAATGTCTGATTGCCGAACCGCAAGAGGAACAGATTCCCTAGCGCATCCGCCAAAATCGACCTGAAGCGGACTCAGCAGATCCCTTTGCGACTGAACGAATGGAAAGCCATTCTTAAGGGCCAACTCATATTGTTCCTGGTCGACGGGGCGACCAACATTCCCACCCAGTGAAGTCGCGAACAGGCTGCACTGGCGCCCGGTCGAGCGGCACCTACCCGATCGACTGCACATGCGGACCTTACCTTCCAATACCAGCATGGCACTTTGCTTACCCGGTACAACCCACATGTCGAAGGTTGTGCCACGTACAGCCATGGTCGCTGTGGGGGTTTGTATGGAATAGGCTCTTTTCTTACTTTTACCCGAAATGAATCGAAAACTGCCACCCAAGGCCTGAACCGCGAAAGATTTTGCTTTCTTTTTTCCGCGCAACATTGAGACATCCAGCACCATTTGTGCATTCGGGCCGATTGCGATCTTGGTATCATCTACGAACAACAACTGTACGACGCCGGATCGGTCGGTAGAAATGGTATCTCCGGAAACAACCTCCATCCCTTCACGCAGACGTATCTTTTTGCCAGCGCGAACTACATCGGCGCCCTGCTTGGCACTCAATACTTTTCCGATAGAGGCCGTGACCGATGCCGGTAATGCAGCCAGAACCATGAAAACAAAAAACAATCTTAACCAGGCCAAACCCAAGTCCCCTTCCCCAAAAAGGTACCCACTGGGATGTTAAATCACCCCTCGCCCGATATCTGTCGCCTCAGAAAGCTAAATCTGATTAGTTATTCAACCCATTAAATCTAGACAAATATGCGCTCAAACCGGTGCATTTGGCAAGTATCGGGATATTTGCCTGCGTTTCCCGCGTTTTGAAATCTCTTATCCAAGGCTCGGTACAGCCACATCATTGGATTTGATCAACAGTTCTCGGAACAACTTTTCAGGCGCAAAATGTGCGGGGTCACGTCTGCGCGCCGGCGAGACATCCCCAGATCGCACAATGCTTGGGCCAGACATCCTCGTCCTCGTCATAGAACCGCTGGGCGTGCTTGTTTGCGACGATGGAAATCGGCACGCAGTCCAGGCGGTGACGATGCCCCCGGCGAATTTTGGCGTGCGACGCTCGATGGCTAAAGCGTGTCATTGGGCTGGGTCTCCTACACTTTCCACGCCCTGACCCGTAAGGTCGGCAATACCACGCCGCAGTTATTAGGCGTTCCTTTGATCAGAAAGCTCTTTGCAGGCTCACCCCATACGCGGATCAACCAGTAGGTATACGCCTGAAAACCGCCCAAAACAGCGATCACTGCTTTTGGCGAAATCCGGCAGGATTCACCTACTTAGGTGTAATCCACCCATTGGACTTTATCGTCAGTCAGCTCCAAATGCGTGACAGCGGCTTTACACAGAATATCTACCGTCAGACCAACCGCGGTCCGGTAATCTGCATTCTCCAGAGACTTTCCGCCCCCCATGAAGAGCGTGTTGCTCCGGGACAATGATAAGGCTCCAGAGAGCGAAGGTAAGAACCGGACAACCCGCTCCTCCACCCACGACAGGCATTCCTCGGACGCGCGGATCGCCGGGCGGGCCAGATGCTCGTTATTTTTCCCGTCAGCGAACTTGAAAAGATCAAACAGAAATTCGTGCTGTTGTATCCCTCGGTCAGAGGCCTCAGCGGTCCTGAGTGCATGCCGAGAAATTAGAATGTGTAGCGCGTATTGCCACCACGATAGCGTTTCGCTGCTGTCTCGAGGATCAAATTCCCGCCCTTGCCTCGGCGACAGTCATCGCATCGCAGAGAGCTACGTTCCCGCTCTCGACCAAAGCGAAACCGCAAGCTTCGTTTTGAGCGGCCATATCGAGATTACCTACTGGGTTTCGTCTCTCCTGCGGTCGCGTTCCTGCAATGCACGGATGCGCATCCGTTGTGCGGCCTGAATATGCGCACGCATCTCCGTCTCAGCAGCTGCACCGTCGCGAGCATTCAAAGCCGCCATAATGCGCCGATGCTCGGCCACCGCAGCCTCGGCCCTGTCACCCTCCAACAGTTGAGATGGCCCAAGGACCAGCAGAGCCTTTTGCAAGGATAACATCGACTTTGCCAGAAACCGGTTCTTGGCTGCATCCAGCAGTGTCGCATGAAAAATCCGGTTGATCCGCACAGCGTCCGGGCCCGTGCCTGCCTCCGCCAGTCGATCATTCAGAACCTCAAGCTCATCCAGTTCGACACCGGACGCAGCGCGGGCGGCCAAACGGGCAGCTGTCCCCTCAAGTACCGCGCGCATTTCATAGAGCTCCATCACCTCTGCATAATCCAGACTGCGCACGGTTGCGCCCTGCCGTGGAACATGGATCACCAATCCGTCAGTCTCCAACTGCCGGATCGCCTCGCGCACCGGGGTACGGCTGACGCCCAATCGTTCAGACAGCTCTATTTCTCGCAGGCGTTCACCGGGCAGAAGAGTGCCTTCGCGAATATCGTCCAAAAGACGTTGGTACGCGGAATAGCCTTGCGGGCCGGGCTGTAAGGGGTCGTCCTGTATGGTCACATTAGGCTCACTTGTGTTCTTGCATCCTCTTGTATACAGTTGAATACACAACGAGTCAATAACGCTGGAAAACGTTCCTTGCCCACGCTGACCAACACACTGCCTCTTCTGACAAAGCGGGCCGTAACACTCGGCCTTGCACTTCTTGGCACCGGAGCTTTCTGGACGTTGAATCTGCCGCTGCCCTTTCTGTTTGGTCCGATGAGCGCCTGTCTGATTGCGGCCCTCGCGCATGCGCCGATGGAAGGGTTCGGGCAGGTGTCAGTGGCAGCGCGCACCATTCTGGGTGTGGCGGTGGGCGCATCAATTACACCTGCCCTATTTGCTGAATTGCCTAAAATGGCCGCGTCGATTGCACTGGTCCCATTTTTCATCCTGTTGATCGCGCTGATCGGCGTACCATTCTTCCGCCGGGTCTGGGGTTTCGATACGACAACCGCATTCTATGCCGCCATGCCCGGCGGCTTGCAGGACATGATCATTTTTGGGACCGAAGCTGGAGCCAACCCGCGCACTTTGTCGCTGATCCATGGCACGCGCGTGCTGATCATCGTGACGCTGGCCCCGCTGTTTCTGACCATGTTTTACGGCGCCGAACTGACAAACCCGATCGGAGAACCCGCACGCGACCTGCCGCTGCACGAGCTGGCCCTGATGGTGCTGGCTGCCTTTATCGGCTGGAAGGGCGGCGAGCGTATCGGCCTGTTCGGCGCATCGATCCTGGGGCCGATGATCCTGACGGCTGCTTTGTCTCTCTGGGACTTCATCCATACACGACCACCGCGCGAGGCCATCCTGGCCGCACAATTCTTCATAGGTTGCGGAATTGGCGTGAAGTTTGTCGGTGTTACCTGGGTAGAGTTGCGCAAGGTCGTGGCCGCGGGCTGCGCTTACGTGGTTGTGCTGGCCGTGCTGGCAGCGGCATTCACAGCTGTTGTCACCACGTTGGGGTTTGGCAAACCGGTCGAGGCGTTTCTGGCCTTCGCACCCGGCGGGCAGGCCGAAATGACGGTTCTGGCCATCGTCTCAGGCGCGGATCTGGGCTTTGTGATCACTCACCATTTGACAAGGATCGTGCTGGTGATCATCGGCGCACCTATCGCCGCAAATCTCATTCTGCGCTGGTCCAAACCTCGGGGTTGATCATATGGATCGGCGCGCCTTCGGTATAAGCGTTTACCTGATCGAAGATGTCTGCAAATTGCAGGTTGAACTCGCCCTCGGTCACAAAACCGATATCGTTGGCCAAGCGACCGCAGGTCCTTGATTGCCAGAAGTGGTACAAGAAGGACTGTGCGACCTTTACTTCCGCCAATCACCCATATCAGGATGGAATCGCCGACTTCTTCATGCCGTAGTACATTGAGCAGGTTGAAGCAGGGGCACTCACTCGGAAAAGAAACTGGCGTCAGGCGATGAAGTTTTCGAAGCAGTTCAACCGAAGATCGGCTTCAACGCCAGCGCTAAACTAGGTAGCGAATGGTCAAGAACGGGTAAGTTTCTGCTTAATGGCGATCGCAAAATAGTGCGCATCAATTTCAACTGTCGTATCTGCACACTTCTAACCTTTTTCCGTTTGTTTTGACATACGCAACCTCCACTGCCCGGAGGAGATGGGTTCGAACTGAAACCGAAGAAATTCTTCGTCGGCAGATAATGATCTTTCAATCGGTCCGGCGATACTGAACGGGGATTCGAAGAGTTGTGGTGTTTCGAACCTGGTGGTTGGGTGGTGTGTCGCTGGGAATTGGTTCAGAAAATAAATCCAATTCTTGCCCATAATCCACGTAAATCGGTGTGTTTTACCGTGATTTCAACGGGTTCACCAATTTTGTCGGAGTGAGGCACAACTGGAAATTTCGCCTTGTATTCCCGCCGCTTGCAAGGATATACCCGTCGGCGGAGACGTGGCCGAGTGGTCGAAGGCGCTCCCCTGCTAAGGGAGTAGGCGGGAAACCGTCTCGAGGGTTCGAATCCCTTCGTCTCCGCCATAAATCATTGATAAGTAACGAATATTTTTTCTTGCTGCACCGCAGAAATTCTGGGGCGCCGCTCCCTCTTTTACCAAAATCTGCAAAAAGCGGAGAAAAATAATTTCCTATAAACAAGTAGTTACATCCAGTCCGATTCACGGTCTAAAAAAATTGGCACAAAATCGGCACAGCTTTGAGACTTCGTTTCCGTCAATGCTGCGACGCAGAATAACCCCGCATTATGGTTCCTCGAGAACCGCAATCAATGGCCTAAGACTTCAGGGTGAACCCACTGGGACCCACAACAAATAGAAACGCTACTCTCTTTGGCAGCTGTATGTTGTATCAGAGCATACAAATGATAAGTGTCTCACCGTGAGACACGGTGTGGTCGAATCAATTTTAAGGAGAAGGCGGTGGCTCGGTACACGCTAAAGCCATTTCCGCGACTAAGGAAACTAAAATGCCATTTGAAATTGAATTTTTGCCCGTAGGGGAAGGTAACGGAGACGCCATCTGCGTGCGTTACTCTACCAATGGATCGGATTTTGTTATTCATGTCGTCGACGCGGGTTACGTCAATACAGGTCAGACCGTCGTGGACCATATCAAAAAGTACTATGATGAACCCGATTTCATTGACCACCTAGTTGTCACTCACCCTGATCGAGATCACTTGGGTGGAGTCAAAACAGTCCTGGAAAACTTTGATGTTGGTTCGCTTCGCATGAACCGTCCGTGGCTATACGCGGAGCAGGTATTAGATAACTTCCATGGGCGCTACACAGTGCAAGGATTGGAAAATGCCCTTCGCGAAGCTTTTCCTGTGCTCGCAGAACTGGAAAGAACAGCACTACAGCGCGGTGTCAAAATTGATGAAGCATTTGCTGGGCATGACATCGGAGCGTTCAAAGTGCTGGCTCCGCTAAAAGATCGCTATTTGGCTTCCATTTCCGAATTCGATCAGACGCCGACTTCCTATCAAGACGTCCAATCTCAAGGAATTCTAGCGATGGCATCTCAAGCCGGTCGCCGGTTCGTAGAAAAAGCTAAACAATTCTTTAGTGAAACATGGAACGAAGAGAAGCTGGAAGAAAACCCAGATCCTACCTCCACGCTCAACGAAACAAGCATCGTACAGTATGCGATAATTGACGATCGAGCAGTCTTATTGACCGCGGACTCTGGTCCAATTGGACTAAACGAGGCAGCAGGTGTGGCCGAATACTTAAACATCAAGCGCCCATTGAATTTCATCCAAATTCCCCATCACGGAAGTCGAAGAAATGTAACTCCATCGGTATTGGATCAATGGTTGGGTGAGATGGTCGAGCAAGGCACGCATAGAGGAAGCTCGTTCTGCAGCGTAGGAAGCAACAAACCTGAATACCCGAGGAAGAGAGTAAAAAACGCCTTTCTTCGTCGCGGCTACAAGGTCCACTCAAGTAGGGGCAAGGTTATTAGGCACTATCACTCGATGCCCGAAAGAGCGGGATGGGTTACAGCGACGAGCGAAGCTTTTGAGACCGCGTACGAGGAGTGACAAGATGAATGCTCTTGATGTTTACAACATTCGTTCAAGGCTTGTCCCGGCGATCATGGCGTGTGGATCGCTTATATTTTTGGGCTGCGTTCTTCTACCTTCAAGCGCTTATCCAATGGTAAAGATTGCTTCGACCGTTTCATCGCTTCTGGTGGTATTTGCGCTTGCAGACATAGCTCGTAGAAACGGAAAGAGAGTTGAAGCTAAGATTTTTTGCAGCGTTGATGGAAAACCGAAACACTCGTTGCTGAGCTATAAAAGTACTGGGATCGATGATGCAACCAAAGCGAGGTACCTAAACTTTCTCAGCAATAAACTTGGTGAGGAAGAAATAGACATAACCTATGAAAATTCGCATCCAGACAAAGCAGACGCATTCTACCAGAGGTGTGGGGCTTGGCTGCGCGAACAAACAAGAGACAAAGACAAGTTCAACGTGTTGTTTGAAGAGAATAAGACCTACGGATTTCGTCGAAACCTATATGGCTTGCGGCCCGCTGCGTTAACTTTAGACTTTCTAATTTCAGCTGCCGCAGTTCTTGTTTTAACGATTGAAAGTTTGTCTTGGTTGGAAAGCCTTGGTGGTACGTATGTTCTACTTTCAGTGATCGTCATTTGCGCGCTGCATGCCGCATACTTTCTGCTGTTTGTGACGAAGAAATCAGTCGAAGAAGCGTCTGAACTATATGAACGCCAACTCTTGCTCAGTATAGAGCAATTGATGGACTAGAGTTTCATACGCCGTGCAATTCAAGTTTTAACGTGCAAATGGACCGCTACCTATAACCTTTGAAAATCAAACGATATTCAGCTTCAAGTGTCTGAAAGCTCGCACGAAAAAAATGGCGGGAAGTGGTTTTTCTGTGCAAATTTGGCACAAAATTGGCACAACAACCAACATAATTTCCGGTAAGATGTTGTTTTTGTTTGTGAAAATGGAAACGGATTCTGCCCTGCTAAGGGAGTAGGCCCGGAAGGGTCTCGAGGGTTCGAATCCCTTCGTCTCCGCCATATACCATTGAATTTAAACGGCATTTTCGGCCTTAGTGGCGATACCCGCCAAAAAACCCGCCATCTCAAATGCGCTTGGTTGCCACTCTATGCGACGGTTGAATCAGTTAAGGCCCTTCGCGGTTGCCCTCGTTCCGTGCTTATTCCACAGGGTCTCACCAGGACCGTCGCTTGTTCGCTATGTGGTTCCTGCGTTTTCTTAGCCATTGCGGCGGACCACTTCAGCGAAGGAGTGTCGTTCTTTCATGTGTTTAGTTATCAAGTTGAGCGTGAGTTGCGTGCGAGCGTCATCAAACGCGAACGGTGCTTTAGTTGTGCCGCATCGACAGACGACAGCGTTGCTGACTGCAAACGTAGCAAAATCTCGTCCGGGATCGGGGCGGCTTGAGGGTTTGGTTTTTGCCGGACGTGAAGCTCCATAAATTCGCCAACAGCTACCAGACCACTACCGTTCAGCATCTGCATGTGCAGATGGAAGCGCTTTTCATCACAACTCAGAATACGCGTCTCAATTCGAAGATAGTCAGCTTCCTTGACTTCCCGCAGATAAAACTTGTGGTCCTCAAGCAAATAGATCGTGCACCCGGTGCGCGCGCGATACTCAGCATCGAACCCGACCTCATCCTGCATTGCATCGACGGCGTAGCTGAACACCAGCCCGTAATAGGCATCTTGCATGTGGCCGTTGTAGTCGATCCATTCAGGTTTCACCGTGGTTTCAAAAGTGAACATCAATCCCGGGGCACCTCAAGATCATAGAAACGCGCTGCGGTCTGACTGAACACCGCCGAATGCGCCTCAGCGGGGACCAGATCACGGTAAGCCTGAGCTAGGAATGCGTAATCACCATAAAGTTTGTCGACCGGGAAGTTTGAGCCGAACATGGCTCGATCCGCTCCGAACTGGGCAAGGCACTCATCCACAATTGGGCGTACGCTTTCCACGGTCCATTTGTGGTCGAACATGCCCAGGCCAGACAATTTGCATGAGACATGCGGCAGATCGGACAGGTGCCGAAGGCGTTTGGCCCAGTCTTTCAATCCTTTAGGACTGCGGTCGTACGGTGAGGCTGCGTGGCACAGCGCAACCTTTGTATCCGGAGCCTGCGCCATTACCCCAGCCGTTTTCTCCATTAACTCGGGAATAAGTTGAAGATCAAAACTGAAACCCCGCCGTCCGGCCTCCTTCAGTCCGTCCAGAAATCGCGGATCGTCCAGTAGGGTATTGGTGCCTGTCTGCGCGTCCTCTCCGGGTGCGCGGCCAACGATTTGGCGCACGCCGCGCACAGTTGGAAGGGCCTGAAACGTGTCAAGCTGGGCGGGTAGGTCGACTGAGGTCAGATCACAGAACACAACCTGCGCCATCGGCCAGTCTGGATTGGCATCGGCGACGGATTGAACCCACCTGGCTTCGTCCAGACCGTTTTTGGCCCCCACCTGGATATGGATAGACGCGCGGATTCCGCAGGGTGTGGCTTCGGACCGGAACTCGCGCAGCTGGTAATTTCTTTGAATCGGCGTCGGGTCGCCAAAGAACCTTTCCACCCCGCGTGCCATTAGCCAGGGGTAGTTTACTGCCTCAAGGTCCCAAAGGTGGTGATGCGCGTCGATCCAGCCGGTCATGTCCGCGGTACCTTCGCCATGCGTCCCAGGATATCAACACCCTGCTGCTTCCAGAAATGCAGCAGGTCTATGAAAATCCAGTTCTCGGCCAGCTTGTCACCCTCGCGTCGATAGATGTCGATCACACGGAATTCACCGGCCTTGTCGGTGGCGGGCATGCCCATGAAACCGCCGGTGGGCCGCGCCGTGAAATTCGGCCAGCCGAAAAAGCCGCCATAGCGCCCCTCAGCCATGCGGCAAATGTGTTTGGTCTTTGAGCGGTCCGTGAAGGATGCGCGGAACGGGCCTGAGTGCTGCTTTGCATAGCGCTCGATCGTATAGGTCGCACCGATCCCTGCAGGCCCCCACCAGATCATGCCTTCGCACCATGTTTGGCGCAGTTCGTCTTCAAGGCTCAGACCACTGTTCCATTGGCCGAGATCGGAAATCATGGCATTAATCGTGCCGAGGGTTTTCTCGCCTTCTTCGGCGGATTGCGGGCTGAACATTAACCCGTCATGCGTCATCGGTCCCGGTTGAACCAGATGGGCCGCAGTCTGGGGCGGGAAGGGCTGCAACCCGGCCTGCATCATGAAATGTGGGATGTCAAAATACATCGCCGTCTCGGTGATTTTGCCATTCTCGACCTTGTTGAATTCGCAATAGCGCAGAAACGCCATCTTGCCTGTTGGGGCGATGCCCAGCCACTCATTGTCGAACAGGCCCATGAGGTTTCCCATCGAAACAACCCAGACCGAGGTGAACCCGTCCATCTCGTTTTTACCGGCCATGAACACGTCCATCCGACGTTGCAGGTGCTGTAGGCTGTGCCTCAGAGGAAGCCAGAATTTCTGCGCCACATCATCAGTGCCGTGCAGTTCATCAAATGGATGGAATCCGCGCCACAGGTAGTCTTCCGCGCAGTGCTCAGACATCGTGTCAGTGACATCCGATTCTTCAGCGTTGCCTAACTCCTCGTAGTACTCAAGAACGACTGTTTTTTCGGCATCATAGGACATTATCAATTTCTTTCAGTGCTTTAACTGTTGCAATGGCGCGGTTTTCAGAGCGGTAAGGCTTGTTTTTGCATGCGCATGCAAAAAAAGCTTGCCAGATGTTTCTTTTGTTGTCTATGCTTTTTGCAAACGTATGCACGGCGACCCGCAGGGAGGGACTCAATGGCCGAAATTCAACTTCGCAACGTTGGAAAGCGTTGGGGTTCGTTTGTCGGGGTCGACAATTTCGACCTTACGATTTCCGACAAAGAGTTTCTGGTTCTTCTCGGCCCGTCAGGCTGTGGCAAAACGACGACCATGCGCATGATCGCCGGTCTGGAAGACGCCAGCGAAGGTGACATTCTGATCGACGGTACCCGCGTCAACGATATGGAGCCCAAGGATCGTGACGTCGCGATGGTGTTCCAGTCTTACGCTCTGTATCCGAACATGAATGTTTACGAGAACATTCGCTTCCCGTTGAAAGTTCGCGGGACCGACCCGTCCACGCATGACGAGAAGGTGCGCCGCGCATCCGCCATGGTCGAGTTGGATGACTTCCTGCACCGCAAGCCTGCGGAATTGTCGGGCGGTCAGCGTCAGCGCGTCGCCTTGGCACGCGCCATCGTGCGCGAGCCGAATGTGTTCCTGATGGACGAACCTCTGTCGAACCTTGATGCCAAGCTGCGCGTCTCGACCCGTGCTCAGATCAAGAACCTCAGCCATGAACTGGCAGTGACCACGATATACGTGACCCACGACCAGATTGAGGCGATGACTTTGGCCGATCGCGTGGTGATCATGAAACAGGGCGTGGTGCAGCAGGTTGGATCTCCGACCGATATTTACGACGAACCTGCAAACACATTTGTGGCCAGTTTTATCGGCAACCCGGCGATGAACCTTGTCGAGGGCGAGGTGAAGGGCGGCGTGTTCCGCGCGCAAAGCACCGAACTGCACGGGCTGAACGCGCCGGATGGCCCCATCACGCTGGGCTTTCGCGCCGAAGACGCCAATGTGGTGGAAAGCGGCGGCGAGATCAACGCGCCGATCTATACACAAGAGCTGTTGGGCGACAGCACCATGGTTTCTGTCCGGATCGGCAGTGCGCTGGTCTCGGTCAAAGCTGACAAAACCTATCGGGCCGAAATCGACGATCAGGTTTCGATCCATATCCACACCGATCACTGCCACTTGTTTGACGCGCAAACAGGCGCCCGCCTGAGCCGTTAGACAGTGAAAACCAAACCCTAAAAAACGGGTCAATCACGGGTGCAGACTTCGAAGATGCACCCATCTACCTAGGGAGGAACACTTATGTTTCTGAAGAGAATTGCGTTGGCCAGCTCGGTGGCCGCCTTTGCCGCAAGCGCAGGATATGCCTGCGAAATCGGCGGTCGGGTCAACATTGTTGGCAATGAATTTGCCGCGATTCAGGCCGTCGCAGCCGGTGCCAAGGAATGCACCGGGGCGACAGTTGAATCCAACCTGACATCCGAGCACCAGACCATCAATGTGGCTGGTCTGTCCGGGAACCCGTCGGAATACACAAGTGCGATCATCGCCAACAGTTCGATTGTGGCGCTGATGAACGAAGACGTCATCCGCCCGCTGAACGATCTGGTGGAACAGCATGGTCAGGATCTGCAGCCAGGACAGCTGATCAAGATCGGCGATGACATCATGGCGGTTGCCTTCATGGCCAACGCACAGCACCTGATGTACCGCAAGGATGTGCTGGAGCAGGCTGGCGTCGAAGTCCCCACGACCTATGAGGAAATGCTCGAAGCGGCAAAAGCCATTCGCGAGCAGGGCATTATGCAAAACCCGGTAGGCGGGGCCTATGCTTCGGGTTGGAACCTGGCGCAGGAATTCAACAACATGTTCCTTGGGTACGGCGGCAGCCACTTTAAGCCCGGCACGGCCGAGCCGAACGTGAATTCCGAGGCCGGTGTAAACGCGCTGAACATGATGAAAGAACTGTCGGAATACATGAACCCCGACTTCCTGACCCATGACTCGAACGCCACCAACGCCGAATATCGCGCGGGCAACGTTGCCATCATGAACATGTGGGGTTCGCGCGCATCGCAGCAGACCACCACCGAAGGTGTGCTGCAAGAGGTGATCGATGGTCACGCAATTGGCGCGCCGCTGACAGTTGGCGGGGGCGATACCCCGGCGTCAACGCTGTGGTGGGACGGTTGGACCGTCGGCAAGAACATTTCGGACGAAGAAGCCGAGGCCACATTCATCGCCATGAAACACGGTATCCGCCCGGGCATGCTGAATGATGAAACCACGCCGCTGGCGGTCTGGCTGATCGAAGGCTACGAGCCCGCGGCAGATGCCGAAGGCGTGTTTGCGGCGGCCAAAATGGGCACACCGGCATATCCGATGCTGCCTTACATGGGTCTGATGCACAGCGCGCTGGGCAACGAACTTGCTGACTTCATGCAAGGCAAGGAAAGCGCGGAGCAGGCACTGGCCGATGTCGAGGCCGCCTATCGCGCTGCCGCCATCGAGCAAGGCTACCTGCAGTAAGACGCAGCTTGTGCGGGCGACCCTGACAGCCGCCCGCACAAACACGCCGACGCGAGGATTGCGACATGCGCCATAAGACATTCCTTTGGTTCTTCCTGCCCACAGGACTAGCGATGTTGCTGTTCATCGCCATGCCCATTGTGTCGGTCGTGATCCAATCGATTTTCGCACCCCATCCGGCCGTTCTTTTGGAGGTTGAAAACTGCACCCCTCTGATCGGCTGCACGACAGAAACAACCATCGACCAAGAGGCCACCGCGGCCCTGCGCGAGGCACAGCCCTTGGGCCGGTTCGTGGGCCTGGGTATCTATTTTGACCGTGGCCACCTGGCGATTCAGGAACTCAGCCAGATGTGGGCGGCCAACGAGAGCTGGGGTGGTTTTTTCTCGGATCTGGGCAACCTGCCGTTCTATCGCGCGATGGCGTTCACGCTGACATTCACCTTCATTGTGACGCCTCTTACGATCCTTCTGGGGCTGGTCATCGCGCTGGCCGTTAACTCGCTGCATCGGCATCTCAAGGGGCTGATGATCTTCTTTTCACTCCTGCCCATGATCGTGACCCCGCTTATCGGGTCTCTCATCCTGTTCTGGATGATCGACAGTCGCGGCGTCATCGGAAACGCACTCGTGTACTTGGCTGGCGACCCAAGTTTCAGCCTCAAAGCCTCGACTGGGATGATGTGGGTTGCCCTGATGGTCTATGGTGTCTGGAGCTCGGCGCCGTTTGCGTTCGTTGTTTTCTATGCGGGGCTTCAAACGCTGCCGCAGGACCAGATCGAAGCGGCGCAAATTGACGGCGCGACCCGCTGGCAGCAGGTCAAGTTCGTGGTTGTCCCGCATCTCATGCCGCTTGTGACTTTTGTGGCGCTCATCCAACTGATGGACAACTTCAAGGTGTTCGAGCCGATCATCGGGTTTAGCGCCCAGGCGCATGCACAATCCCTCAGCACATTCATATTCGACGACCTCGGCGGTGAAACCCGACAACTGTCGTCGGCAGCCGCCACCTCGGTGATGACAATTATCGGGGTCGCCATTCTTCTGTCGCCCGTGCTTGTCCGCACATGGCGCGACTTTAAAGGAGCAAGATAACATGGCCAGCCGCGCACAAAGAATGCCCACAAGCCTTCGGGTTGCCTCGTCCCTGTTCGTGCTCCTTTGGTTTGTCTTGGCCGCTTTCCCTTTTCTGTGGACGGTGTGGGGATCGTTCAAGGTCGAGCTCGATTTCTTCTCGATTGCTGACTGGACCAACGCCCTGACAGGTGCCCGAACCGAAGCGGTCTATGGCTCACCATTCACCACCACCGGGTATGAGGGTGCGTGGATTCAGGAAGAGTTCTGGCGTAATGTTCTGAACACCGGGATCGTGTGTTTCTTTGTGGTTACCATCTCGCTGACCATTGGCACGCTGGGGGGGTATGCCCTGTCGCGGTCGTCCTACAATTACACGTTTTGGCTGTTGATCACGGCGCTGATCTTCCGTGCGATGCCGCCGATCACTCTGGTCTCGGGTTATCTGCTGCCGTTCTTTGAATGGAACATCTGGGGCATTCTGCCGACAACGATCATCGTGCTGGTGGCGATCAACCAGCCGTTCACTCTGTGGATGCTGCATTCCTTCTTCAAGAACATCCCCAGCGAGCTGGATGAAAGCGCCAAGGTCGATGGCTGCAACCAGTTTCAAGCCTTCCGCCGCGTGATCATTCCGGTGATGTGGCCGGGCGTGATCACCACCGGGCTGTTTTCATTCCTGCTGGCCTATAACGACTTTGCCGTGGGCGCGATGCTGCTGTCCGAAAGCAATCGCACCATGGTGCCTGCCATCGCGGCCTTCCTCGGCACCACTCAAACCGAAGGCAATGTGATGTTCGCCGTTGCTGCCGTGGTTTCTGCCACCGTGCCGCTGTTCATCCTGGTCATGTTCTTCCAGCGCCAGATTGTTGGTGGTTTGACGGCTGGGGCGGTCAAGGGCTGATGAGTGCTGCTGCAAGACATAACGCAATTGGACGCCATCCGGCGCTCAACCGGATGCCAAGGGATTTTCTGACGGCCGACTAACCCTCCTTGTCGACACAGAAAACCCTTTGGCACCCATAAAAGGAAGAGACACATGAAGGGCTCCCGCCCAGAACAGGCCGTGCTGACACGCGACACGGACATGAGCAAAACCAACGAAACCCGCGCCGTGATCGAGGCGATGGTTGATGGTTTGAACGATCACCGCATCGACGATATCGGCGAGTTTTTCTCGCAAGGGTTCCGCTGGCTGGGCAATCAGGGCTGCGGCACCAAGACCGGGCTGAAAGAATTTCAGGAAAACTGGCAGCGCCCATTCCAGGCTGCGTTTTCCGACAAGACCTGTATCGACGAAGCGCGCCTCTACATGGGTGAGTGGGCTGCGGCCTTTGGCCGACAAGAGGCAACCCATTCCGGTGAATTCCTGAGTATCGCTCCAACCGGAAAGCGGGTCGAGATCCGATATATGGATTTCTGGAAAGTCGTCGACGGCAAGATCGTCGACAACTGGGTGAACGTCGACTTCGCCCATGTCGCCGCGCAGCTTGGCGTTGATCTTTTCAATGGCGAAGGCTGGGAAACATTCGACCGGGGAGAGAAAACTCCGCCCCGGCCCGACAATTGAGGATAAAAACAATGGCAATTGAATATCTGAAACGCGGTAAACCCGAAGCTGACCGGGCAGAAGATGACGCAAAGACCCGCGCCGTTGTCGAGGCGACGCTGAAGGATATCGAAACCCGCGGTGACGCGGCAGTGCGCGAGTTGTCGGAGAAATTCGACAACTATTCGCCTGAGAGTTTCCGCCTGAGCCAACAGCAGATCGACGACCTGATCGCGTCGCTGACCGAACGCGAGCTGGCCGATATCAAATTCGCCCAGAAACAGGTGATGAACTTCGCGCAGGCGCAGCGAGACTCGATGCTGGATATCGAAGTTGAAACGATGCCCGGTGTGATTTTGGGTCACAAGAACATCCCGGTGCAGTCGGTTGGTTGCTATGTGCCGGGCGGTAAATTCCCGATGGTGGCTTCGGCTCATATGTCGGTGGCAACGGCCAAGGTTGCGGGTGTTCCCCGCATCATCGCCTGCACCCCGCCATTTCAGGGCAAGCCGAATGCTGCGGTAATCGCGGCCATGCATTTGGGCGGCGCGCATGAAATCTACGTCATGGGCGGCATTCAGGCGATTGGTGCCATGGCGATTGGTACGGAAACCATCGATCCGGTTCACATGCTGGTGGGACCGGGCAATGCCTTTGTGGCCGAAGCCAAGCGCCAGCTATTTGGTCGCGTCGGTATCGACCTTTTCGCGGGTCCGACCGAGACCATGGTCATCGCCGATGAAACCACCGCCGATGCCGAGCTCTGTGCGACCGATCTGCTGGGTCAGGCCGAACATGGTTATAACAGCCCCTGCGTACTGGTCACCAACTCACGCAAATTGGCCGAAGACACACTGAGCGAGATTGACCGTATCCTCGGCATCCTACCCACTGCCGGCACCGCGAAGGTCAGCTGGGAGGAATATGGCGAGATCATCGTCTGCGATACCTATGACGAGATGCTGAAAGTGGCGGATGACATAGCGTCCGAGCACGTTCAGGTCATGACCAACCGCGACGATTGGTTCTTGGAAAACATGACCTGCTACGGCGCGTTGTTCCTTGGGCCACGCACAAATGTGGCAAACGGCGATAAGGTGATTGGGACAAACCACACCCTGCCGACCAAGAAGGCCGGTCGCTATACAGGCGGTCTCTGGGTGGGTAAGTTCATGAAAACCCACAGCTATCAGAAGGTCGTCACCGACGAGGCTGCGACGCTGATCGGCGAACACGGCTCGCGCCTGTGCATGCTGGAAGGCTTTGTCGGCCATGCCGAGCAATGCAATATCCGCGTCCGCCGCTATGGTGGGATCAACGTTCCTTACGGTGAGGGCGCCCCTTACCGAGAGGCTGCGGAATGACCGACGTCCATTCAGCGAACAAGGCGCAGATTGCCCCGTTGCGGGCGGCAATGTACGGTTTTGACGAAGCAGGGGTGCGCGCCGCTCTGGATGCGCTGATCGCACCGGGCGCGGTTGTGCATATGCCGCATCCTTTCGGTGATCTGATCGGTCCGCAGGACCTCTACGACACCTGCTATGCGCCGCTGCTGAAAGCCATGCCCGATCTGGAACGCCGGGACTGGATCGTGATGGGCGGGCCAACGGAACATGGCGATGATTGGGTCGGTTGTGGCGGGCATTACATTGGCACTTTCGTCGCCCCGTGGTTGGATATCCCGCCAACCGGGCACCTGACCCATATGCGATTCCACGAGTTCTACCGCATCGCCGATGGCAAGGTTGTAGAGATTCAGACTCTGTGGGACCTCCCCGAGGTGATGATGCAGGCCAAGGCCTGGCCCATGGCCCCGTCGCTGGGGCTGGAATTTTGCATTCCCGGCCCGGCAACGCTGGACGGCATCGTGTCCGGACCGTGGGATGAGGCGATGTCGCAGGCCTCGTGCACTCACATTGTCTCAATGCTCGAACACCTTGAGAAACACCCCAGCCAGGGCGGCCCTGAAGTGATGGAGATGGAGAAGTTCTGGCATCCGCGCATGAACTGGTACGGTCCTGCAGGGATCGGCACGGGTCGCGGTATCGCGGGGTTCCGCAACTGGCACCAGATTCCGTTCCTGAACGGCATGCCCGATCGTGGCCAGTATGTTGAGGATATCACCTATCACTTCTTCGGTGACGGCGACTATGCCGCCGTTACCGGCTGGCCCGACATGATCCAGACCGTCACGCATGATGGCTGGATGGGTATCGCGCCGTCCGGCAAGCGGATTACCATGCGCAGCCTCGATTTCTGGCGGCTCGAAGATGGTCTGATCCGCGAGAACTGGGTCATGGTCGATCTGCTGGACGCCTACCGCCAACTGGGCGTAGATGTCTTTGCCCGCTTGCGCGAGTTTAATAAGGCACGCGTTCCGGGCAAAATTCCGTTCCCGGTCGGCGAGGTCTGATATGCCCCAATTCCCCAGCACCCCCAGTTTCAGCCTCAGCGGCAAGCGCGCACTTGTCGCCGGAGCTTCCTCGGGCATCGGCATGGCCTGCGCGGTTGCGCTGGCCGAACAGGGTGCCGAGGTCACATTGGCTGCGCGCCGCGCAGATGCGCTGCGCGATATCGCCGAGGAAATGAGCGCCCGGGGCTGGGCTGCCCATGTGCTTGAACTGGATGTCTCGGACGTGGCGGCAACGGCCGAGGCTGTGGCGCAGAACGGACCGTTTGATGTATTGCTGAATTCGGCAGGGCTGGCCCGGCACGGTAAGGCTGTGGACACGCGACCGGATGATTTTGATGCCGTGATGGGGGTGAATGTCCGAGGGGCCTATTTCCTGACGCAAGCTGTTGCCAAAGGCCTGCTTGACGCTGGGCGCCCCGGGTCGCTGATTAACATCTCAAGCCAGATGGGTCATGTCGGTGGCAGAGAACGCGCCGTTTACTGCGCGTCGAAATTCGCAGTCGAAGGGTTCACCAAGGCGATGGCGCTGGAGTTCGGACCCGAAAAGATCCGCGTCAACACGATATGCCCCACATTCATCTTGACCGACCTGACTAGATCGACCTTCGATGACCCGGACAAACGCGCCTGGATCCTGGACAAGATCAAACTTGGCCGACCGGGTGAGATTGAGGATATCATGGGGGCTGTGGTCTATTTGGCCTCGGACGCGTCGGCATTGGTGACCGGTACGGCATTGATGGTGGACGGAGGTTGGACGGCGGACTGATGGCCACACACAAGGTTACATCCATGGAAGTCGCCCGCCTTGCAGGGGTCAGCCAATCTGCGGTCAGCCGGGTTTTCACACCGGGCGCATCGGCGTCCAAGAAAACCATAGAAAAGGTGCGCAAGGCCGCCAAAGAACTGGGATATCGCCCGAACGTTCTGGCCCGTGCAGTGGTGTCCGGCAAAAGCCAGATCATCGGGCTGGTCGTTGCGTATCTGAACAACCAGTTTTACCCCGAAGCGCTGGAACGGTTGACAAACACGCTGCAGGAACGTGGCTATCACGTGCTGATATTCATGGCCTCACATCAGGCTGGCAATATAGACAACGTGGTCGAGGAAATACTCGACTTTCAGGTCGACGGGATCATCGCGGCTTCGGTTGCCTTGTCGTCGGACCTGTCCGACCGCTGCCGGACCGCGGGCGTGCCGATGGTGCTGTTCAATCGGGCACAAGACGACACGTCGATGTCGGCGGTCACATCCGACAATGTTGCCGGGGGACGAAAGGCCGCTGAATTCCTGTTGGCCGGAGGACACAAAAAGATCGGATATATTGCCGGATGGGAAGGCGCTTCGACCCAGCGTGACCGCGAAACTGGCTTCGTTGCGGCCTTGCAGGAGGCCGGTGTTACCCTGCACGCCCGCGAGGTCGGAAATTTTGTGGCCGAAGAAGCGCGGCAAGCGACGCTAAAGATGTTCAAAGCCGATCCGCCTGATGCCGTGTTCGTCGCCAATGATCACATGGCCATTTCCGTGATGGATACTTTGCGGTTCGAGTTGGGGTTGAGTGTCCCAAGCGACGTTTCAGTCATCGGGTATGACGACGTGACTGTTGCTTCATGGCCAGCCTACAACCTGACCACAATTCGACAGCCCGCCAACCGCATGGTCGCGGAAACGGTGGATATTCTGCTCAGCAAGATTGAGGATTCTGATGCTCGCCCACGCAGGGTTGAGATTGACGGACCGCTTATTGTTCGCGGCTCGGCCCGCATACCTGAAGGATGGAAGACATGAAGGGATTTGATCCCAAATTCAAAGATTTCCCCGATTACATCATCGGGATCACCAAGGAGATTTGGGAGGACCGTGGCATTGCTACATTGCACCACTATTATGCGCCGGATATCGTGGTGCGTTCGCCCGGTTCGGTTGTGGTTGGCAATCAGGGGGTTATCGCCGCCACGATGGCGACCCTTGCCGAGTTTCCGGATCGTACATTACTTGGCGAGGATGTGATCTGGTCGGGCACACCGGAAGAGGGCATGCTGTCGTCGCACCGCCTGCTGTCTACGGCAACGCATTTGGGCGACGGCGTTTATGGCAAGGCGACCGGCAAAAAGCTGGTTTATCGCATCCTGGCCGACTGCCACGCCATCAATAACCAGATCAACGACGAGTGGCTGATCCGCGACCAGAGTGCGATTGTCCAACAGATGGGGTGGGATCCCAAGGAATACGCCCGCGACCTGATAGCGCGAGAGGGCGGGCCTGACGCCTGTGTTCAGCCCTATACGCCAGCAAATGATCAACCCGGCCCCTACAAAGGCCGTGGCAATGACAATGAATGGGGCCAAAAATACGCCGACATCCTGACCCGGATCATGAATGCCGATATGGGGGTGATCGAGGCAGAGTATGATCGCGCCGTCCTGTCGGAATATCCCGGCGGCACCACAGGGCATAGCTGGGGGCCGGTGGATCGGTTCTGGATGGGGCTGCGCGCGTCTTTCCCGAATTCAGAATTCAAAATCCAGCACCAGATTGGCCGCGACGATCCGATGATGCCACCGCGCGCGGCGATCCGCTGGACACTGCACGGCAAGCATGACGGCTGGGGCGTTTTCGGCGTTCCGACCGGGGCCGAGGTCTTTGTGCTGGGCATCAGTCAGGCCGAGTTCGGCCCCTGGGGTCTGCGTAAGGAATACACCCTGTTTGACGAAACCTCGATCTGGAAACAGATTCTGCTGAAAACCGGCGATCTCTAGAATGTCGCCCCGTATCTCAAATCTGGATGCCGGGCAGGTGTTGCGGCGGTTCCACGCCCACCGCGCCAGTCTGCGCGCCCGGTGGCTGAACAATCGCCCTCCGGGCCTTGGGGATTGATCCGATCAAACCTCAAAGCAAAAGGAAGAAAGAAATGAGCACAATTCAAAGCCGCATCGTTCGTTATGGCGAGCTAAAGCCCTGCAAAACCGCGTTCATCGACGCGCACACACCGGGGTCTGACCAGAAAGAGAACTTTACCATCATTGGTGGCGGCGTTAGCGAAAGCCCCGATCAGCACGTCCACATCACCGACAAGATCGGGTTCAACATCGGCGCAGCGGGACAACCGCCGAAATGCCGCAACTCGCTGCACAGCCACACCACGGCCGAGGTGTTCTTTGTTGCTAAAGGCCGCTGGCGGTTCTTTTGGGGTCGTTACGGGACCGCAGGTGAGTTCATCGCCGAAGAGGGCGACATCTTCAACATCCCGACCGGCATCTTCCGCGGGTTCGAAAATGTAGGCCAGGACTACGGCATGATCATGTCGATGCTGGGTGGCGATGACGCTGGTGGCGGTGTGACCTGGGCTCCGCAAGTCATTCAGGACGCGCAGGCCCATGGCCTGGTTCTGGGCAATAACGGCGTGCTCTATGACAGCAAAAAGGGCGAGGAATTGCCGCACAACGTGCAGCCCATGCCGTTGCTGACCGAGGAAGAGCTGAAAGCGTATCCCGAGGTTCCCGTTGATGCGGTGATCGGAAAATATGTCGCCCGGTACTGGGATCTGATGGCGCTGTCGGTGGACAAGCCGACAATGGTGATCGGTGAGAATGGCCTGATCAAGGACAAGCCCGGTTTCGAGGTGGATTTCCTGACACGCGGCTCGGCCGTGACTGATCAGATCAAGGCGGACAAGCCTGTGGTTCTGATGCCGGCCAGCGGCCATTGGCGTATCAGGATTAATGAGGTCGAAGTTACCCTGTCCAACGGCGACACCGCACTGGTTCTGCAGGGTGAAAGCTATTGTGTTGAACCATCAATGACCGGGTTCGCCGGACTCTATAGGATCACGGCCACAGATGACCCAGCAGGAGCAACCTGGACAGAATGAACGCGGACCCCAAAGACACCCATGCTGTCTACGAACGGCAAGCTACAGAGTATGACAGGCTCCGTTCAAAGGCTCTCTTCGAAGCGCGTTGGCTGGCGCGCTTCACCGCGAGCCTCAAGCCTGGCGAGCATGTATTGGATTTGGGATGTGGCACCGGCGACCCCATAGCGCGCTGGTTCCTGGCCGAGGGTTTTAACGTAACGGGTGTCGATTTCTCAAAGGCAATGTTGGCCATCGCCCAAGATCGCTGGCCTGATGGTGATTGGCGGCATGCCGATATGCGGGAATTCGATCTGGGCCAGACATTCGACGGCATCATTGCCTGGAACAGTTTTTTCCATCTCACGGCGGAAGAGCAAAGGGGATGTATCGCGCGCATAGCTCGACATTTGCGATCTGGCGGAATGCTTATGCTGACGGTCGGACCGCGCGCTGGTGAAGACAGCGGCACAGTGGGGACAGAACCAGTATATCATGCTTCGCTTTCGCCTGCGGAATATGCCCTGTGCTTAGAAGAAAACGGGCTGCGGATGACCGGCTTTCTTGCCGAAGACCCCGAAACCCAAAGCCATACAGTCTTGATGGCGCGCAAAACCTGAGGAGGTCCTGATGAGCATAAAAACCACCCATGTTGGGTCACTGCCCCGGACGCAGATGGTCGTGGACTTCATCTTCGCGCGCGAGCGGGAGGAACCGTTCGATCAGGCCGCGTTCGATGCCTGCATGACCGCTGCGGTGTCCGAGACGGTGCGCAAACAAGCCGAGGCCGGGGTTGATATTGTCTCGGATGGTGAGACCTCAAAAATCTCTTATGCCACTTATGTGAAGGATCGCTATACGGGCTTTGATGGGGACAGCCCACGCAACGCGCCGGCGGACCTCAAAATGTTTCCGGGCTTTCTGCAACGATTGGCCGATGACGGCGGAACGCCGCAATATGCGCGGCCCATGTGTGTGGGTGAGGTGCGCTCGAAAGGGCAGGGTGAGCTGCAGAAAGACATAAACAATCTCAAGGCTGCGATGGCCGAACACACGGTCGAGCGCGGTTTTATGAACGCCGCTAGCCCCGGAGTGATTTCCCTGTTTCTGCAAAATGATTTCTACCCAACGCGCGAAGCCTATCTGGCCGCGCTGGCCGATGCGATGAAAGAAGAATATGAAACCATCGTTGGTGCGGGTCTGGATTTGCAGCTGGATTGCCCGGATCTCGCCCTGTCGCGCCATATGCTGTTCACCGATCTGTCCGACGATGAATTCGTGAAAATTGCAGACATGCACGTTGAGGCGTTGAACCACGCGCTGCAAAACGTCCCATCCGAAAAAGTGCGCGTCCATATCTGCTGGGGCAATTACGAGGGCCCGCATTGCTGTGACATCGCCATGGACAAGGTGTTCAAAACGTTGATGTCCACCAAATCTCGCTATGTTCTGTTCGAAACTTCGAACCCGCGCCATGCGCATGAATGGACGGTGTTCCGTGACCGCAAGGATGAGATTCCGGATGACAAGGTTCTGGTGCCCGGTGTGGTCGACACCACGACCAATTTTGTCGAACACCCCGAGGTGGTCGCCCAACGCACCCAACGCTTTGTCGATATTGTCGGTGCTGAACGCGTGGTTGCCGGATCGGATTGCGGCTTTGGCACCTTTGCAGGCTTTGGCGCGGTCGACCCGGATATCGCCTATGCCAAGCTGGGCGCGCTGGCCGAAGGGGCTGCCTTGGTCAAATGACGCCGCTTATCCTCCTGCCCGGAATGATGTGCAATGCGCGGTTGTTCACCCCGCAGATTGACGCCTTGTCAGGCAAATACCCGATCCTGACTGCACCGATCGGCGGACAGGACACAATGCAGGCGCTGGCCGCCGAGGTGTTGGTCAATGCGCCTCAACGTTTCGCTATGGCGGGGCTCTCCATGGGTGGCATCGTGGCGATGGAAATCCTGCGGCAGGCTCCGGACCGTGTGGCCGGTCTGGCGTTAATGGACACGAATCCATTTGCTGAATCGGACGAAGTAAAAGCCAGGCGCGGCCCTCAGATCAATGCCGTCGAACTCGGCAACCTGCGCAAGGTGATGGCCGAAGAGATGAAGCCGAACTACCTGACCGACGGCCCGCACCGCGCCGCCATTCTGGACTTGTGCATGGATATGGCCATGGATCTAGGGTCTGACGTTTTCATCAATCAATCCAAAGCTCTGCGTGATCGCCCAGATCAGAGTAATACCCTGCGTGAATTCACGGGTGCAGCGTTGGTTCTGTGTGGGCGCGACGATACCCTTTGCCCTGTCGTACGGCACGAATTGATGCACGGCATGATGCCGCAAAGCGGGTTGGAAATCATCGAAAACGCCGGCCATTTGCCGACTCTGGAACAACCGCAACAAACCACGGCGGCTCTGATCCGCTGGCTGGAGGCAATATGAACCAATCTCTGTTGGACCTGTTGAAAAAGGTCGACACGCCAACTGTTTGCAACGCCATCGAAGTGGCGCAGGGCAAGCGCGGTTTCAATGATTTTACTCGGGGCACGATGCAGTGCTCTGACCCTGATGCGGGTGCGATGGTAGGATATGCCCGGACCGCAAAGATTGCCGCCGTAAACCCGCCAACCGAGGCCTCCGACGTGATCCGCGCGCGTCGTATGGATTACTACCGGCACATGGCCGCAGGCGCCGGTCCCGCCGTGACCGTGGTGGAAGACTTGGATTACCCCGACTGCATTGGCGCTTACTGGGGTGAAATCAATACGACTGTTCACAAGGGTTTTGGCATCAGCGGTGCGCTGACCAACGGCGTGATGCGGGACCTTGGCGACCTGCCGGATGGATTCCCGGTGGTTGCCGGGTATGTCGGGCCAAGCCACGGGTTCGTGCACGTGAAAGAGGTTGGAACTCCGGTGACAATCTTCGGCCTGTCCATCAATGAAGGAGACCTTGTGCATGCCGACCGGCATGGCGCTCTGGTGATCCCGCCCGAGGTGGTGGACGAGCTTGAACAGGCGATCATCAAGCTGCTTGAAACCGAGAAACTGATCCTGGATCCCGCCCGAGCATCGGGGTTCGACTTCGACGCCTTCGAAAAAGCATGGGCGGCGTTCGAAGCCTCGCGGACTTAGGAGCACGAGGCCGCTGAACGGAAAAAGGAGACCGGTCGAGCCGCGATATCCTGGAGGTGGTTACACGAATATCGGCACTTTTTGATCGGCCCGAAGTTAGGTTCTGGACCCATTAATTTGGTTGCCGTCATCTCGGCTGCATGATTCAAGCCCCTGAGTTTCAGGGGTATAACATGAGTAATCTATTC